>NZ_JBMFVA010000013.1:0-52429 GCF_049966235.1 Vulcanisaeta sp. | reverse complement strand
CCATCGGCGATGGGGAGTTCAGGGACTGGCCAAGGCTCCTGAGGTGGGTCTATAATTACGTATACACGAGGGATATTTACGGCAGGGTGGTGTCCACGAAACTACCAAACAGCAACCAACCGCAGTTGGGCTTCGTCGGTAGGGCTGAGTACGAGATAAGGAGTAAGAGGGAGGGTAGGCTGAGGCAGTTCTGGGCGTTGATGAGGTTGGCAGAGTTGATGAACACGGGCACCACGAGGTCGATAGGCTTCGGACACATAAAAATAACAAACACAAAGACAAAACAAGCACCAAGGCAATAAACACATGCATTTTACACCCTCTTATCGAAATCAGTCGCAACCAATATTGGATACGGAGGAGCTAAGACCAATGGCGCGATAAACATTGAGGAGGTGGTGAAGTAGTCGTGAGGAGATGATTCAGGAAATTATATTTAATAGGTAATTAGTATGAGTGGTGTGGGGAGGATTTACATAGCGACGTGGGGAAACCCACTGGAGTGGGGCAGTGTCTCTTATCAATGTGGAGATAAAGATCTACGTGGTTCAGGGAATGGTCGAAAGACGTGCGAGAATTAGCGGAGAATTACATCAAGTGTGTTGCCGAGAAGCTAATTAACGATAAGTCACGTAATTTAAGGATCGTGATAACCTCCGTTAAAGGTAAATTGGGCGGTTGGGAATTTACTGGAATATTGGCAACCTGAGCCTGAACCTCTCTATGTCGAGCATAGAGACGTCACCCCTAAAAATGCACTCACCGCCCTTGCAGTTAAGCCTTGAGGCTAGGTGAAATACATACCGTATCAGGCCTAGGTTACCTACCTTCACCACGGCCTCGTTGATGTTATCGAGCCTTGCGATCACCCTGGCGTTGAGGTTTCTATCGATTACGAACCTGGCTATGCCTGGTACATGTATCATTGGCAGGACGCCGCACTTGTTGAATAACCCTAGGAGGCCTGCTGCGAGGTCCTCGGCGTTGATGGTTGTGAATGTGAATGGTCCTGCCGTAAACTCCCCAGCGCACCTGCTCGGTAAGACCCACAGTGGGCTCCACACCGTCATCAATAAAGCACCGATGCAACACCTAGATGGTAAGCCATTAGTTAAGCTTTATCTATATATGGTGTGTATTAAACCCATGGGTACCACACTCATCATAGGCTGCTGGGGCGACCCACGTTACGATGCCGTCAAGTATGAGTACGGAGGCCACGTAATTAGGTCGCACACATCCATATTCGCGGTGGCACAGAGCCTGGCGCCAAACGGCGACGTTAAGGTCCTGGTCCTAATACCATCAACCCTATACCTACACCCATCAATGTATGGTGACGAGGAGTTTACACCCGGCGAACTTAGCTACGCTGAGTTCGCCGATAAAATTAGGGAGAGAGTCCTGAACCACTTACGTAATGCTTGGGTCGATACGGAGTTCGACAGCAAATGGCTAAACAAGGATGATGACACATTTGTAGTTGCACCAGCAACAATGAAGTATAGGGGTTCCGGTAATGTTTACGTGGATATGCAGGCCCCGATAAACCTTTACGGGGCTTATACGTATATGACCGTGCTCAGGAAATTGAGGGAGTTAGGCGACATTAGTGAGGTGATCATGGACATAACGCACGGCCTTAATTACATGCCAACCATGATGCTTAGGTACGCAAGTCTCGCCGTATATACATACGTCATAACAAGCAGTACGGAGAAACTGACGGTGAAGATCGTAGACTCAGAACCATACACACCGCAGTTAAGGGATTACGACATCACGCTAGGCATACGCGACGTGTCCGCGGAGAACCTGGGCAAGGCATACTCACTATGCAAGGCCCTCTCAATGCTGAGCATAAACACGGTGGGCACGCTCAACGAGGCGGTCAGGAAGAGCGGCCTAGTGGCCTTGGACGCGCTCCACAACGGTACACACACTACTACCGCTACTACCCATAAACGAGGTACTGGACTGGCTTGATAAGGCCCTGGACCTCAACAGAGCTCTCAGGGTGGTCATAGATGGCAATGGGGCCAAGCGCACGGTCGTGATAAGCCACGCCGAGGCGCGCGGCGTTGGTGGGGAGGCTTGGCTGGAGACCGTGGTATCAATGCACTCACTACTCACGATAGCGGCACACATACGCGATGAATTAACCAGCAATGTGGAGGCAAAACCGCCCAGTGATAAATACGTGGTCGTCACAAACCTTGGAAGGCTTAGGGAGGTTGCGAATAAGTACACGTACATAAGCGGAATCCGGGAGTTAGTGAATACGGAGATTAACAACGCAACAAACACGGTTAAGGTGGTGCTAGCCAGTAGCCACGCGAAACAACTCACAAATAAGTGGATTAAATACTCAAAGTTAAAGGATTTCGTGCAGGGAAACATGCCGATTAAGTCTCTACTTGAGGAGCGGTGGGACGTGATGCAAGGCTCCGATTATAGGAACGTAATAGCCCATGCAGGCCTTGATAAAGAAAACACAGCACTGCGGATAGACAGGGATAACCCAGACCCACATAGCGCCAAAATAGCCATACATAGGGAACTAGTGGACGTAGTCTATAGGAGCATAAACCGCAAACCATTGTAAAACACCACGCATTTTAAACAAGCATGATCATTAAGGCGTAAGGCAGGCAAATTTTAGCATCAAATTCATCAATGATCCTATCAAAATTAACGGGCAATAATGATGAGCAACGCATTAGGTCAGCAACGGTTTATGACTTTCAACATTCTTTTTAAAATCAACGTATAGACACGTCACGCATCGAAATTCTCCTGAAACATGATACGTTTCAATATTCTTTTGAAATCAACACGAATAAAGTGCACGAAAACGTGCACTCAAGCCTTAACCTAAAGCCCGCAACCCTACACGAACCATGTATTGGCTTTGATGCCCTATTCACGCAATAATGCCGCAATAAGGGCTAGGAGCATTTACAATAATGGCTCAATCACGAATCATCGACCCACCCCAATAACATAAAGAGACAATCCATACAAATCAAAACCAACCCCAACCACACCCAGGCACCCACCCATTAGACCCCACCACCCGCACCTGGGGCGATTGGGAGTGGCGGGCTCCCCCCTCGGGAAAACCCTCGGGGGTTACACCCCCACCCCATCAACCCCGTCTTCTACGGGGACCCTCACCCGGCACCCGGCGGGTTTCCCCACCGGGCACCGAGCGGCCGCCTCTTTTCGGGGAGGGCTTCCCGCTTAGATGCCTTCAGCGGTTATCCCCTACGGCGTGGCTGCCCGGCTCTGCCCTGTAGGGCAACCGGTAGACTAGAGGCCGCGGCGCCCCGTTCCTCTCGTACTGAGGGCACCTTCCCCTCAGGCGGCCAGCACCCCCGACAGGTAGAGTCCGACCTGTCTCACGACGGTCTGAACCCATCTCACGTTCCCCTTTAATGGGCGGGCAGCCCCACCCTTGGGGGCTGCTGCACCCCCAGGATGGGAAGAGACGACGTCTGGGTACCAAACCGCGGGGTCGATGGGAACTCTCACCCGCGACGAGCCGGTTACTCCTGGGGTAACTTTTCTGTCATGCCCGGCCCCCACTGGTGGGGGCACGAGCGTTCGTTAGGCCCGGGTTTCCCCCCTGCGCCCCTTGCGTTCAAGGGCGCAGTCAGCCCGGCATTTGGCCTTACCCTCTACGGCGGAGTTCTGACCCGCCTGAGCCGAGCTTTGGGCACCCCTGATATCCTTTCAGGGGTGTGCCGCCCCAGCCGAACTGCCCACCCGCCGCTGTCCCCCGAGTGCTACCCGAGGTTAGGGGTGCGGGAGAGAGTGGGTGGTGTTTCATTGGCGCATCCGCGCGGCCCAGAGACCGCGCTTCATTGCTCCCACCTACACTATGCACCCCCTCCCGCACCCCAACGACGGGCTGCAGTAAAGCTCCACAGGGTCTTCTCGCCCCGTCGGGGGTCCCAGGACTCTGCACCCGGAGGTGGGTTCGCCGGGCCCCGGGCCGGGACAGTGGGGACCTCGTTGATCCATTCATGCACGCCGGAACTTACCCGGCAAGGCATTTGGCTACCTTAAGAGGGTCAGAGTTACCCCCGGCCTTCAGCGGCGCTTCGCCCGGTTGTACCCAGGTTTCACGTACCGCCAGTGGCCAGGATTCAGCCCCCGTACACACCCTTACGGGCTAGCGGGGACCTATGTTTTTGTTAAACAGTCAGGTCCCCCTTGTCACTGCGACCCGCGGTTCCAGTGGGAAAACACCAGAGCCGCGGGCACCCCTTCTCCCGAAGTTACAGGGCTAATTTGCCGAGTTCCCTGGCCCGGGGTCACCCGAGCCGCCTTGGGCTTCTCACCCAGGAACACCTGTGTCGGTTCTCGGTACGGTCGTGGAGGCTCGTTCCCCATCTCCTTTTCATGGGCCCCAGGAGTCGAGTGGACCGGGCTCAAGGCCCGGCTATTCCCGCCTTCAGCCGGTTCTCGCCATTACGGCACTCCCCGGCCTTCAGCGGTTAAACAGGGTATTCCCCCGCCCACCCTATCCCGAGGCGTCGGAGATGGGGCTTGCGTTGCCGCGAAACCTACCCCCACGGCACGGGAATATTAACCCGTTTCCCTTTCGGCAGGTACCAATTAGGCCCCACCTTAGGACCGGCTAACCCATGGCTGATTATCGTTGCCATGGAATCCTTGTCCTTTCCGGCGGAGGGGGTTCCCACCCCTCTTCGCTGCTACTACCACCGGGATCTGCATCGGCCACGGGTCCACCGGACCTCACGGCCCGGCTTCTGCCCCATGGCCGCGCCCCCCTACCCCACGCGGATCAACGATCCGCGGGCCGAGGTCTCGGCGGCGGGCTTGAGTCCCTAGACATCTTCGGGGCCCCCCGCCTCAGCGGGTAAGGTGTTACCCACTTCTTAGCCGATGGCTGCTTCTAGGCCCACGGCCCCGCTGTCTTGGGCGGGGGACACCCTTCTAGGTTGACACTTAGCCCGCACTTAGGGGCCTTAACCTCGGTCTGGGTTGTTTCCCTCTCGGCCCTCAGGCTTACCCCGAGGAACCCGCCTCTCCCCTTCTTCGGAGCCCACAGGTTCGGAGTTTGACCGGGGACCGGGGCCTTTCGGCCCCTGCATCCCCGATCAGTGCTCTACCCCGTGGGCCTCCTCCAGGGAGGCCGGGCTGGGACCCGCTTCGGGGGGAACCAGCTATCACCGGGCTTGATTGGTCTTTTGCCCCTAGCCCCAGGTCATGGGAACGAATTGCACATCAGAACCCTTTCGGGCCTCCACGGGGCTTTCGCCCCGCTTCACCCTGCCCAGGGCTAGATCGCCCGGTTTCGGGTCTCCCGCCCGTGACTACGGGCCCATTAAGACCCAGCCCCTCACGGGGTCACCCCCGCTACGGGCTTTTCGGTTTCCCTAAGCCTTCGGGGTTTAACCCCTTAAGCTCGCCACGGGCAGGAACTCCCCGGCCCGTGTTTCTAGACGGAAGGGGCGACCTTGGACCTTCCTCCTCGTACTCCCGGGTTCACCCCGGTTTCCTTCGGAGGAAGGCATCCTTTCAGGCCGCCCCTCCTTTAGCCGCCCGGTTTCAGGCTCTTTTCACTCCCCTTTCGGGGTTCTTTTCAGCGTTCCCTCACGGTACTAGTGCACTATCGGTCTCAGGACGTACTTAGCCTTAGAGACCAGTGGCCCCCGGCTTCCCACGCCAAAACCAAGGCGTGGTACTCTGGGACACCGGGACTCCGCCAGGCGGCCTTTAGCCTACGGGGCTATCACCCTCTACGGCGGGGCTTTCCAGCCCACTTCGGCTAGGCCGCCCCGGCGATACCCGGGCCCTCAACCCCACATCTCCCCACGGTTATCCCGCAGGGATTTGGTTTGGGCTAACCCCCTTTCGGTCGCCCCTACTCAGGGGGTCCCTGTTGGTTTCCCTTCCTCCCCCTACTAAGATGTTTCCGTTCGGGGGGTTCCCGCTCCGAGAAAACCCCGGAGCACCTAGGCCTATTCGGCCCAGGTAGGAAGCCCCATTCAGGGATCCCGGGTTCAAGGGCTGCCTGCGCCTACCCCGGGCTTATCGCAGCTTGCCACGCCCTTCCTCGGCGCCTGAGCCGAGCCATCCACCGAGCGGCTTGCTGGTGCGGATGGTGGTTTAGTCAGAGTAGGTGCCAACCCAACTCCCTTTGAACACCCCATCCCCAGAGGAGGTGATCCGGCCGCAGGTTCCCCTACGGCCACCTTGTTACGACTTCGCCCCCCTCGGGAGCCCCCAACTCGTCCTCCCCTCCCCAGGGATTACCCTGGAGAAAAGAGGCCTCGTTGGGGGCTCCCTCGGGTGGCGCGACGGGCGGTGTGTGCAAGGGGCAGGGACGTATTCACCGCGCGTTGGTGACACGCGGTTACTAGGGATTCCACGTTCACGAGGGCGAGTTGCAGCCCTCGATTCCTACTGGGGCGGGGTTTACGGGATTGCCTCCCCCTTTCGGGGTCGGATCCCGCTGTCCCCGCCATTGCAGCTCGCGTGCAGCCCCGGGGTTTCGGGGCATACTGACCTGCCGTGGCCCCCTCCTTCCTCCGGCTTACGCCGGCAGTCCCCCTAGTGTGCCCCCGGTCCCGAAGGACCGAGTAGCAACTAGGGGTGGGGGTCTCGCTCGTTGCCGGACTTAACCGGACACCTCACGGCACGAGCTGACGACGGCCATGCACCTCCTCTCAGCTCGTCCGGCAAGGTCGTTAGCCTGGCCATCATCCTGCTGTCGCCCCGGGTAAGGTTTCCGGCGTTGACTCCAATTAAGCCGCAAGCTTCACCCCTTGTGGTGCCCCCCCGCCAATTCCTTTAAGTTTCAGCCTTGCGGCCGTACTCCCCAGGCGGCGGGCTTAACGGCTTCCCTCCGCCACTGGGCGGGCCCTAAGCCCGCCCAACAGCTAGCCCGCATAGTTTACAGCTGGGACTACAGGGGTATCTAATCCCCTTTGCTCCCCCAGCTTTCGCCCCTCACCGTCGGGCGCGTTCCAGCCGAGCGCCTTCGCCACTGGTGGTCCTCCCGGGATTATCGGATTTCGCCCCTACCCCGGGAGTACCCTCGGCCTCTCCCGCCCCCAAGCCCGGCAGTTTCGCCCCCGGCCCACGGGTTGAGCCCGTGGATTTCAGGGGCGACTTACCGGGCCGGCTACGGGCGCTTTAGGCCCAGTAAGCACCCCGACCACTCGCGGGGCTGGTATTACCGCGGCGGCTGACACCAGACTTGCCCCCCGCTTATTCGCCCGGCTTTTTGCACCGGGCAAAAGTCGCCCTCTTCGGGCGACACTCGGGGTGGCCCCGTCACGGTTTCCCGCATTGCGGAGTTTTCGCGCCTGCTGCACCCCGTAGGGCCTGGGCCCTTGTCTCAGTGCCCATCTCGGGGCTCCCGCTCTCACGGCCCCCACCCGTCTTCGGCTTGGCGGGCCGTTACCCCGCCAACTACCATGATGGGCCGTGCCCCCATCCTCGGGCGGATTGCAGTAGATCAACCGCAGTCCTTTTCGGGGAAGGGGCCTTCCAGCACCCTTCCCCTATGGGGGATTAGCCCCAGTTTCCCGGGGTTGTCCCCCTCCCGAGGGTAGGTTAGGCACGTGTTACTGAGCCGTGCGCCACGCCCGGCGGACCCCGGGCGTACGACTCGCATGGCTTAGCCCCACCCCGATAGCGGTCGGGTCCGGCAGGATCAACCGGTTTCTTGGGGATGGGGTTTGTTCGGGAGTTGGGTTTGGGTATGGTTGGGGTTGGATCATCCCCAACCTTCCGCCCGGGCTGTTCCCGGGTGGTTTGGTTGGGGACTCATTGTGCGGTTGGTTTCCTTGTTTTTGTGTTTTATAAGTTTTTTCTTCGTAGTTTTTGGTGTTGTTATTCGTTCCAGAAGGGTTTTGTTTTTTGGTATTGTCGTTCTGCCTCTAGTATTTGTTGGTAGAGTTCTTGTTCTGTCTTTGCTTTTGGTAGGACCTTTCGTATTGCTGTTGTTGGTCCTACTCCGTGTGCTGCTAGGGCTATTATGGCTTTTTTGCCGTATTGTAGGACTGCTAAAGCTGTTTGTGTTAGTTCTTGCCATTTTTCCTGTTCCTCCTTTGTTAGTCTTTGGTTTCTCCTGGCTTTCTTGGCTATTTCGTAGGTTCTTCGTGAGTCTTCTCCGTACTTTAGTACGGCTATTTGTCTCATCCCGCATCTTGGGCATTTGACTTGTTCTGGTATGTACTTTACCTTCATGGTAGTGTGCCACCCGCAGTTTAGGCATAGTAGTGTTACTTCCCTTTCCTCGATTCTTTTCTTTAGTAGTTGTAGGATTGTGGTTGTTGGTATTCCTTGGATTGCGGTGTCGTATTTGCTTGCTTGGTTTATTATGTGTTGGGCTGTTGGTGTGTATTGTTCGACTTTAGTGATCTTTATGTTCATCCTCCCCTCCCTGATTTTGCTTATCAATTGCTTGAGTGGTGTTGGGTTTATTTTTTCGGTTAGTATTTCCCTGATGACCTCCCTGTCTACAACCGTGTCCCTAAGAGCCGTGGTTAGTCTCTCGATATTCACGTCCACGGATTCTCTCGGCAGCACCCCAAATCTCCTCGCCACGTGTATGAACCTGTACTTATACAGTCTCGTGCTTCTTATGGCATCTCTCAATTCCCCATCAACGTAGTCCGGGCTTTGGTTTAGGGCCTCGGTGATTGCCTGGGGCGGTATGCCTATTGGTGTTGTTATGAGTACCCTGTATGGGTCGGTCACGTAGGTCACGGCAACCCTATACCTCTGCCCAATGTACTTGGCCAGGTATAGGGCTAGTGCCTGGTTTCCCTTGGTGCCTAGGCATGCGTGGATCACGGAATCCCTACCCCTCCACTCAATGTTTATGGTGTTGGTGAACTCCGTGATCTCGGTACCTGCCTGCTGTCTTGACTCCTCGATGAGTGGGTTGGGGGTTTCGTCTGTTGGGTAGTTTCTCAGTACCGTGGTTGGGTCTGCACCGTTTGTCATGGTACTTATTAACTCATCCCTTAGTCTGCATACTTCCTGGGCTACCTCGGTTGGTACTGGTATTTCCTCGCCGATCCAGGTGGGTACTGCGTTTAGGATTTGATTCAGTGGTTCTAGGACTACCTCCCTCTTTTCGTGGTCTATACTGACTATTCTCCAGGGCCTGCCCGCAAGTATTATCTGTGTCTCTGGCTCTGTGGTCTCCACGAACTCCTCATCCAACTCCCCAATTGCCCTGTTTGTGATCATGTCTCTGGCCCTGTAGTGTTTTTGGTCTGGTATCATGGATATGTTCTCGAAGTAGTACCTGTGGAGCCCCCTCCTCGGTGTTATTGTTCCGTCCTCATTAGCCCTGACGAGTCTGCTACCCTCCATGAACCTCAAGACATCCATGAGCTCCTCAGGCGTTAACTCCCTGTATGGGTGTGCCCTCCTCACTGTGTTTAGGACGCCATTAATCGTTAATGTCCTGCCCTCGATCCTAGCTTCAATCACCATGCCCGCGATCTGGTGGTGGAGCACGTCGAGAGCTTTCTCGTGGTATTCAACCTCCCTCTCTAACTCGTTGTTTAGGGCTTTCCTGGCGATTACGAGGGATTCAAGGTAATCGTCGGTGTCCCTTGCAATTACGTAACCAATGGCTCTCCTGCCAAGTCTATGCCCGCTCCTGCCGACCCTCTGGATTAGCTTTGTGACTTGCCTCGGGCTTGAGTACTGTATTACGGCGTCTACGTGCCCAATGTCGATGCCCAGCTCAAGGCTTGACGTGGTGACCACCGCCCTGACCCTACCATTCCTCAGACCCTCCTCGAGACCCTCCCTCTCCTCCCTGTCCAGTGATCCGTGGTAGACACCGACCGCGTCATCACCAATCACTCTACTGAGTCTATGCCCCAGTAGTTCTGCCTCGTCCCTCGTGTTCGTGAATATCAGGGTTGCCCTATGCCCACTTACTATTTCAGCGATTCTCCTGAGTCTCGCGGCGGTTTCGGGTATGGTATTTAACTCCTCAGCTAAGCCCATATCCTCCTCGGATGCCTCGGGGTACTCCACGCTTATCTCCATCTCCCTACTCACGTCCACACTCACCACCTCCACTTGCCTACCTATGCCGGCTAGGAATTGACTGGCTAGTTCGGTGTTTCCAATGGTTGCGGAGAGCCCAATCCTCTGGTACTCACCGGCTATGTTCACGAGTCTCTCCAGGGCTATGGATAGCTGGGCACCCCTCTCATCGTTCATTAATTCGTGTAGTTCGTCAATGATTATCCACTTCACATTCCTTAGGGCTCTCCTCATGCTCCTCATTACTAGGATTACCTGCAGTGTCTCGGGTGTGGTTATGAGTATCGTGGGGGGCTCCCTAACCTGCCTCCTACGCTCACTCTCCGGTGTATCGCCGTGCCTAACGGCGGTGGTTATGCCCAACCTATTGGCTATCTCCCTTAGCCTAACGTTCACGTCCCTATTAAGCGCCCTTGCCGGCGTTATATAAATCGCCGCAACACCACCCGCTAAGCCCTCACTTAGTATCTCACTCATTATTGGGAACATGGCGGCCTCGGTCTTGCCGCTGCCCGTGGGCGCTGTGATTAGGACATTGACACCGCTGAGCACCCTGGGTATCGCCCTCTCCTGAACCGGCGTTGGCTCTAGGTAACCAAACTCCTCAATCACATCCGCAAGCCTTGGGTGTAGGTGCCTACTCCAGAAGTTGCTCATTAATCTGCCCTGACAAGGGAACTAGAGCTTTCCGGGGGCTTTATGAGTCTGTCTATTTCGTTTTACAAATGAAGCATTGCTGAGTAAATCAATGCGGCTGGTAAACTACGTTGCTCTGGGTATTTAAGTGATTGAGTTGGGCAAAAGTAATATAAATATTGCCCTGAGATGGTCATAATTGGATGCTAATCGTAGTAACCAGCGGAATTAAGGGAGGCACTGGGAAGAGCACTGTGGCGCTTGGTTTGTCAGCCATACTATCACTTAGGGGTTTTAGGCATGAGTTGTTTGATTACTCCTGTGGCCTTGGTGTTTGCACGGGGGTTTATTATTATCTTAGTGATTTTGTTGATGGTGTTAATAGGTTGTCTAGGCTTGTTGGGGTTAGGCAGGGCTTGCCTCCGCAGGGTTTTGAGGGTGTTGCCATTGTTGATTTGCCTCCCATGAGCCTTGCCCAGCCTGAGTTTGTGGATTTGCTTGGTAGGGCTGATGCTCTTGTTGTTGTTAGTTCCTATGAGCCTGACTCCGTGGTTTCTGTGGAGAGGGTTCTTGAGGCTTACCCAGGTAGTAGGATTGTTAAGGTTTGTAATAGGGCGTCTATGGAGGGTTGTAGGCATTACCTTAAGGTTACTCCTGAGTCTCCGTTCTTCGTGATTGGTGAACCCACGAATTTTAGGACATTTAATGAGTTGATTAATGAACTTGGCTTCGTGGGTGAGAATAGGTATGAGAGGGTTGGTAGGCAGTTTGTGGTTAATGGTGTTAGGGCTAAGCTAGTTGCTCGTTGGGACCCGTACGCCATAATTGGTGTTGAGGTTTCGCAGAAGTGGTACTACGCCTTAATGCCTTATACGAAGCCCATTGAGGAATTAGTGAGTATGGCTTACGAACTGGTTGGGCCATCATACCTATATAGACTTGGTCTCGCTAATAATGCCCTAACCAGACTGTTTAGGGCTATTAGGCATTGAGTAGCATTATTTTTGGTGTAGTGTGATTTTATGTTACTTAACCTTAATTAGGGGTTTATCCTTCATTGGTATTATGGCAATATTGCTCAGCCTAAGTTTAATGGATCCCTACGCTGCTGCTGAATCTGCGATTCAGGGCATTGTAAGTAATACTGTTGATTTTATGGCTTTTGTGGCTGCTGTGCTCATACTAATGACCATAGCTGGTTTAGGTCTTCTTGGTTTTCTTGCTCTTGTTCAGTCACTGATTGGTTACTCACTCATTGAGTGGTCTAGTATTAGGCGTATTATCGGTGCTTTGGCTGCGATGGGTGTGGTTCTCGTCCTGTTAATGGGTATATTACCTGCTGTGCTTAATTCGGTTGGTTTGACTGCAATAGCCACTGCGCTTAATGGTTTTATGTCGATGGTGATGAATCACCTATCATCATTGATTTAGCCCAAGGCTATTCAAGAATAGCCTTTATTAAATTCTTTACATAGTTTCTAATTCTATCAGCAACCTCGAGTTGGTTGTTTGCCCCTTCTATGTATGGTATTACTGCGGCTGTATCGCTTGACTTTATGCTTTCCCTAACCATGTTCATTGCGTAGATAACATGCTTAACGCTTACACTAGGTATGGATCTCCTTATTAATTCGGCTCTTTCTTTAATTAATGGTATTAATAGTTTGTCTGCGGTTTCTATGGTGCCTCTTGTTAATCCTAGGTTTATCGTGCTCATTGTATCTATTATGAGGTTCTCAACCCCATAATTACTGATTAGTGTTTTCTCTAGAGCCTTCAGCATTCTTTGCACCTCTTTTGGCGCTATTTCACTAATCTGCCTTAACTCTAGGTATTCCCTATGCCTTATTGGTATGATTGCGTTCCCATCCCTCACATACATCATGTACTTACCGCCACGTACGCTGTCTATTATGTCCGTCCTTGGGTTTAGGCCGAGGAGTAGGGATAGGGAGCGGTTGTCTGGGCTTAGGTCTATGTAGGCCATGTTCTTCGTATTCATTAGTAGGGCTAGGGTTATTGTTGTCTTCCCCACACCGCCCACGTTACCACTTGTTACTGTTATTATTGTCATAGCCTCTTCCTGAGCTCCTCGAGCTTGTTTAGTAGGTTTTCGATCTCACCCAGTGTTTTTACTATCTCGTTCAACGTACTTATGTAGTTCTCTATTGTGGGTTTCATTTGTGTTAGTCTGTCCAAGTCGTTCTTAATACTCATTACCTCCTCAATCCTCCTACTCAACTCATCTATGTAGCCCCTTATGTCCGTTAGGTCTTGTTGGCGCGTTGATGATTGAGGATTTATTATTTGAGTTGAGGATGCTGTTAGTCCGAATTCATCCTTATCCTCGTTATCTATTACAAGTTCCTCCTCGATCTCCTCATTACCTGCTAATTTCTTCTTCCTATTACCTAGTCTGAACATGATTATTTAATTGAGACCTCATTAATTAGTTTTACCCCTCATAACTTATTAAGGGGTTTGTTTATGGTTTTATATGGGCTTGTTCTATAGTTATTCAGTCGGTGCTGTTGATGGTGAGGTTGTCTTTAGCCGTAGGGTCTCGTTCCGTGGTTTTCCCAGCGCAGTGACTATCTACAGCACTGTTTGGGGTAGTGGTTGTTTTATTGATGTTGGTGATTCAGTGCTTCCTGGTATTGATGACTTTGACCTTGAGACATTCATAATGAGGCATATGCCTAGGGTTAGGGATGCAGTGGTTAGGGGTGTTTCAAGGGGTTTGGGATTTGATGATGCCGTGATTAACGCCCTAAGGATTGAGGTTAATGCTTACCTGAGGAGTATTGGTGTTGATGCATCAAGCGATGATACCAATAGGTGGGCCTCACTCCTGTTTAGGGGTCTCTATAACTATGGTGTTCTGGAGCCCGTGATGCTTATTGGTGATGAGGTTGGTCTTACGGATATTTACATGACGCCAGGGGCTAGGGTTCATTTTAAGTTGAGTAGTCTTGGTGATTGTCAGTCAAATATTGTGCCGAGTAACCGCGAGGTTGAATTATTGGTTAGTGTTATTGGCGATAGGGTTGGGGTTTACCCAACTTATTATAATCCGTCAATTGAGACCTATGATAGGGGTCATAGACCAATGCTTAGGATAAGCATTGACTCCTTCGATGTTACGGATAGGACCAGGGTTAGCATTAGGGTTTTCCCCACGAGGGCTTGGAAGTTAATTGATATGGTTAGGCTTGGCTCGATTGACGCCAGGCTTGCTGCATACCTCTGGCTTGCCCTTGAGGTTGGCGTTCCAGTACTCGTGATTGGACCCGCGGGCTCCGGTAAGACTAGTATGTCGGCGGCCCTAATGTCGGCTTTGCCGCCGAGTACGGTTATTGCCAAGGTTGAGGATATTGATGAGGTTTTACTGCCTCAGGAGTTGGTTGGTGATTATGTGGGTAGTGTTATTCCGTTGCTTAGTCGTGAGGGTCATGGGGCTGGTGTCAAGCCCATACCGCTCTTCCAGAGGCTTGTTCATGCGCTTAGGGTTGGTGCTGATTACATATTTGTTAATGAGGTTAGGGGTCCCGAGGACACTGTGGCTTGGCTTCACGCCATAATGAGTGGGCAGGTGGGTGGTGCGACTACGATGCATGCCGAGGGCATTAATGAGGCTCTTGTGAGGCTTAGGAGCTATGGTGCGCCTATTGAGTCCGTTAGGCTGGTTATGATTCTCATGGGTAGGTTTGAGGTGGATGGTAGAATTGTTAGGAGGGTTGTGGATGCGTGGGTTGTGGATGGCGGTAAGCCCGTGATTGCTTGGGATGGGGCTTTGCATGAGGACGCGCTTATTAGGTTCCTGGGTGGGCGTGTTGGTGAGGATTTCGTGGTTAGGGAGGCCGCCGATAGGGAGGCATTCCTTAGGTATTATTCAAACTTCGATATTGATGAGCCTGAGTGGGTTAGGCTCGTGGCCCTTTTCCACAGGTCTAGGGGGTTGGTGATGCCCAGGGAGGTTAAGAGCGATGTTGATTTTGATGAGTCCTGATGGTTGTGAGCAATTGTTTCGCTAATTCATTTATGTCAATTGGTGTTGGGTAATTATTAATTAATGTCTTCTTACCAATGCCTAGGGCATTCTTAACTTCACCCTCACTTGCACCTAATTCCCTTAATGTCTGTTCCAGAAGTTTTAATCCATTACTTACATAGGCCTTCACAGCATCCTTACTGGGCTTAACTCCACCCTCAATCCTGAACCTTGGCTTATTACTGATCCTCCTTATTAGCTTAATAATCTCCTCATCTTCATCCTCATTAGTACTTCTCCTGCGTAGGGATCTCATGGTCTCGCCCAAACCCTCTCCGCATTCAACCTCTCTAGTAATACCGCCAACTCGTCAATGGCCTTCCTGAATTGACTTAGCCCTGGATCCTTGATTAAATACGGTATTGAACCCAGGCGCCAGGCTGCCTCAATCACTGAGTTCCTCAGTATCCTAATCACGTTCTTAACACCAATGTCCAGACTACCCTTTATACTTGATAGCTTGTTCAGGATAATGATGCTCTCCCTCCCTGGTCCTATTGCCGAGGCGTACTCCAGCATGCTTCCGAGCCATCCCATGCCCCCTGGCTCATCCGTGGCCACTAGAGTTATTACTTCAGTATTACTTATTAATGCCGTTGTTAACCCTGGGTTTAGGGCTGGTGATAGGGCTGGCGTATCTATCAGTATGAAGTTCGGCCTGGCCCTGTAACTACCTATTCCCCTAATCAATGATGATAACCTCGAACCCAACACTGAAGCACTTGGTAGTGCGACATATGGATTTGCAACCGGTGAGGTACCTGGTGGTATGATTCTTATGCTGCCGATAGTCCCATCCTCAATAAACGCTGTTGACACCTTAACTGTCCTTGCGACCCCCATTAAGTACGTTAATGAACCATTAACACTACCTGGATTATTCACACCGAGGACCCTGGATGCCGTTGCACCTGGGTCTAGGTCAATGAGCCAGGTCCTGTAGCCCCTCATTGCCAGTGCTGTGGCTAGGCTCGTGATTATTAATGTCTTGCCAACACCACCCTTCTGACTTAGGAACAATACTGTTAACATAGGTTATAACTTACGTAATGCCTTATTAAGGCTTTACCCAATTAGGCCATTGTCAGGACTATGTACGTGATTACTAGGGGTACCGTGGCGTATATACCCGTAATTAGAGAATCGAGTAAGTAACCACACATGAGACCTCCAAGTATGACTGTCGGAAGCATTAATTGCATTATGACCATGCCCCCAATCACTTGGGTTGCTACTAGCCTCGTTATGATGAGTATGGCATCCATGAATGATATCGATATGACCAGCGATATGTACCCAACCCTCCTGGAATCCATTATTGTGTTCATTACGTGAGTTAATGATGTAACGGCTATGTTAAGCACATCAGGTCTTCCCATTCCTGTAATGATTATTGCCCCGGCATACTCATTAATGAAGTTATCAAGCCAATTTCCTGACTGTGCCTGCTCAAGTCTTGGCGTAACCACCGCCCTCATTACCCTATTAATTGCCGTGTGCCTTATTTCAATTATCGATCTAACCTTCCCAATGTACCAACCCAGACTTAGGCCTAGGAAGGCTATGGAGAAGACAAGCCATGTTAATGCAATAGACCTAATCACTATGTATATAGGTATTGCTGGCACTATGGCAAGTCCCAAGTACCTCATTAATTTATTATCGATGGCTATTAGCCCCGGGTCTAGGCTCCAGCTTAGTAGTGCTGTTATTGGGGATGCTGAGGCGTAGGTTATTACTAGGTATGTCGTTGGGTCAATGCTTAGGGCCTTGCTTATTAGGGTTATTGTCATGGGCATTATGGCCAGCGTAATTATTGTGAGTGTGTCTAGGAGTATTACCAGGTCTCTATAATCATTACCTAGCCTTCTCAATGCATCATCGAGTTCCCTAAGGATATAAAGCACTGCCATGCTCGGTTCAATACCTAACCTCTCGGCATTGGTCATGACCTCGAGTATATTGCCGAACCCACCCACGTACCTTGTGATGGGTTCATTCATAGATAGTGCTGCCCTAGCGATTAATAATCGCCTAATTAGTGAGTAACCGAAGTTAAGCCTTTGGGCCTCATTAATTAATGCATCTATAACCCTACTCACCGGTTGTGCAAGGAATAATGGGGTTGCGAGGGCTATTAACAAGGTCTCCTCTAGCCTAGCCCTAAACCAGGGCCTAGTGAAGCGTAGACTCATAAGTCTGCGTATAGGCAATGCTTAAAAGTTATATCTTTCATAATTAATTTATGGGTAGTAGGGGTGAATTGTCTCCATTGGTCTCTGTAATAATCGCGGCAGTACTCATAGTCATTAGTGTGACGCTAATAATGATGTTCTATCACAGTGCTAAGGCCATGGGTCAACATGCTCTCGAGGCGCCGCAGGTCGAGGTCTCAGCCAGTATTAGTGGGTCTACGGGTATTACAACTATTAATGTTTATAATGCTGGTACGACCCAGTTAACCATTGGTGGGGTTAAGGTTTATGGACCCGGTGGTTCGGTGCTCAGTTGTTCCTGGAATGGCGTTGGGACTACGGTGGTTGCTGGCGGTAGTTATGGAATTGTGGGTCAATGCAGTGGTGTTAGTCCTGGCTCCACATACACCATAGTTATTATGCTCAACTCCACGAGTGGTTCTGTTGCTGAGTCTCTCACGGTTACGGCATCCTAATAAATACTGATCATGGATTATGATTTTAATTTTGAGGTGAACTTTCCTTAAGAATATTATTCATTATGTGTTGATTGTTGTTTCGTTGCTGTAGGTTATTACGTATAGTGTGATTGATTGGTAATACATGGTATTGTAGTAGTAACCCCACCATGTGATTACTATGCCCTTTACGTATGGCTGTACTAGGAAGTATGGCACTCCATCCGGTAACCACGCATGGGGTGCGTCATTGTAAACAATCTGGCATATTCACCATAGTAAATAGTAATTTGTATCTTAACCTAGATGGGATAATAGATTTATTGATTATATAACCATGTTTAGGTGGTTTAGGGTTATTAATTTCTGTGGCTAGGTCTGTGAATACACTGGGCCTGCTAGTGTTTCCTAGTTTTGGCTCTGTATTTTGCCCTGCCACTTACTTATTAGTTCATTTATTTTTCTGGCCATTTCTATGTCGAGTTGCGTTATTCCGCCTTCATCATGCGTGGTGAGCCTCAGTGTTAGGTGTTTCCAGGTTATGATCATGTCTGGGTGGTGTTCCTCCGCCTCGGCTATTTGGGCTAATTCGTTTATGAAGTTTATGCAGTCCATGAATTCCTTGAACTCCAACTCCCTGACTATGTAGTTACCCTCCAGTCTCCAGCCCTGTGGTAGGGACTTAATGACCTCCTCCCTGGTGAGCGGCATATGGCTTTGGTGTGTATTACTTATTAAGTATTGGGTCTTTATTCACGTGTTGTGGTAATGCCTAGTCCCGCGCCTCATGAGCCTGCTTGAGGTGGTCATGGGCTTACTGGGTATGCGTGTATTCGCCTTATGGCGGTGGGTTTTTATTTTTTGGTTGTTGGTTTGTTGTTTGGATGTCTTTTCGCGGTGATTTTTGCGTTTGTTGAGGGAGGATGAGGAGTTTAGGCTTGCTGTGATTGGTTTATTGGGTATTACCGATATACAATCATCGATTAAACAATTGGTTAGTGCGGTTAATGAGTTAACGAGGACCGTCCAAAGACTCGCTGAGGGTCAGGAAAAACTATGGGAGGAAGATAGGAGAATATACGAAAACATAGAGAGGCTTTGGCAGGAGAACAATAGGCTTTGGAGGGAGGTTAGGTTGCTTAGGAGGGATGTTGGTGCCATTAGGAGGACTTTGGATAACCTAACGGCCTCTATCGAGGAGGAGGCCAATGACGTTATTACTCACTTGCTTAAGGGGAGGGGTGTTGATATTAGGACTAATAGGGTTGTCCTTGACTCGAGGTTTGAGTTTGATGTTTATGGGACTAATGGGCAATTAACAATAGTTGGCGAGGCTAAGACTAGGGTTGGCCCTAGGTTGATTGCGAGGTTTGATGAGAGGATTGGTGAGGTCTTGAGGCTGTTTCCGGATAAATTTCCCGGCAGGGTGATCAAGGTCATCTACTGCTTAAGGGCCATGCCAGGGACTGTTGAGGAGGGGTATTTGGCTTATTGAGAGTATGAAAGAGAGGACCAGCCCAGGGCTTTGATTCTTCTCCTGATCCCTAATTTTTGACCCTTCAACAGATTCATTAGGCGCAATTATTGCTGCACCGTTTACCATCCGTATCACCTTAATTCATACCAACCTCGAACTCAAGTATTTAGGTATTAGTAATCTGTATGTTATCAGAACCTTCTTTATCTTAACCTCATTAACGTTACTAAACCCACCCAACGCTATGCCCTCGGCTATTGTAGAATTTAAGCTGAAAAGGAAGACCCATCCTTCGGGGCGGGTAGGTTTAAAGCACGCGTCCTGTGCGCCCTGAGGGCGATCGTTTAGGCACTACGTACTCATAGCCCCCGCACTGACGTTGGGACTTCGCTGAATGTGTTAAGACCACTGGCCGTGAAGTGATGAGGATGGGAGAGAAGTAAACCACGAACCAATGATACCTAAGGAAACCCCACTCCAGGAGCAGGGAGGGGGTTCTTGTACTCGTAAATTCAACAGAAGATGTATACTATCTTAAGCCTTAGGATGGGGTAATTATGAAGGCGGATTCAGGTGTTTGTATCGTTAAATTGCATCACGTATTGGTACACAGTGTCGTTAATAATACCTAGCCTGTAGAGTAGTGTGTAACCGGTGTAATTACCCTTGATTAACGCTACATAACCATAATGCACTGGGTACTGGAGCGGTATTGGGTATGTCCAGTTGAGTGGTGTTAGTATTATTGGTGGCCTTGGTGTTTGACTGAAGTTGAACGCCATCAATAGGCCATTGAGGTCGGAGTTAGCCACTATGGGTGTTAGGTATGGTAAATGCCAGTTATAGTCTATGAACGCAAGTAGTGTGTAGCCTGATAGGCTATAGTTATCAATCCAACTCTCCTTGGCATACGGCGAAATAATTAGTAGGGGGACCCTCTCACCCAGCACGTTATAGTACGGCAGGCCTAATTTGCTTAAATAGCCGTCCTCACATCCTGGATTTAACCCGTAGTTGTAAATTATTGGTGGCGGGACTTGGTCGAAGAATCCACCACCCTCATCAAAGGTTATGAAGATCACCGTGCTATTCCAGTATGGGCTATCCTCAATGGCATCTATGAAATAGGCCAGGTTTACCTGGCCCTGGGTTAAATTGAACGGTGGGTGCAGGTCGAGGGCAGAGTGGTCATCATGACCATCACCGCCGGTGAACATTAGAAAGGAGATGCTGGGTAGGTTACCGTCCCTTAAATCCTCCAGGAATACCGAGGTATTGAAATAATGATTGCTGTACCTCGATGAACCCGGTATTAGTGATAATGGGTATGGTGGTAATGGCTGGTCCTGCCTATAGCCGTAGTCAAAGTAGGCCCATGATATATTATACTCAGTTAATTGGTATAGTATGGTTTGGTTAAACGATACCCTACACCCAGATGCACCAAACATGGGTACTGGGTAACCCACTAGGTAGGATATCCTATTGGGCATTGTGGTGGCTAGGTCGGGTGAGAAGTAGTTATCGGCCAACACGTACTCCTCCGCATAGTCCCATAGTAGGGGGACCTGCTCATAGGATAGGTAGACCATTGACCGGGAGCCGGACCCATTAATGAACCCATTCATTGCGCCGAAGTTCCAATCAACGTGGTAATTCCTGTAGCCTTCCCAGGGATCCTCAAGCATTACCGAATTGGCGTAGGATACCTCGCCTAAATACGCGCCCAGGCCCAGTGGTCTCATTAATGATAATGTGATGTTATTAATTATTGGCGGCGTTCCGAAGGGATAAACCCCGTATATGTTGTCGAAGGAGTGATTCTCAAGGATTATTATGATGACGTACTTAATAGGGGTTGTCGTTGAATTAACAGTACTTACCTTAGGTGGTGGCGAGGAAAACCTGGTTGGGCAACTATGGGGTATTAGGATGAGGGCTATCACTAAGGAGACCACAGCCACTATTGCTATTAGGAGACTCCTACGCATCTAAGCCAGTAGGTTCATGGTTATTTAATAAAGTTACTCCGTTTTGTGAATAGGCCTGGGTAAACGAACAATTACCGAGTAATGAGGTGAACGGCTTGTTCGAAGCCTCAATGGGTTTAACGGCAGATCTGGCGGTTAAGGCGTTAACAGCTGCGCCGCTCAGGGGCACCTGAATCAAGGGCACTAGGGATTTTAGAAAGTCCCTCCTATTGGTCATTGTTCACATTGGGTAATTGGCATTAATTTAAGGGTTTGAATGCAAATGTTAAGGATGAGGGATTATCCTAGTGTAGTGGGTGTTTGGGGATAAATCATAAACTCACTCCTCTGGTAGGAATCTCCTTATTATGGCGTAGTATAGGGCTACCGTGAAGATTGCCGTGAATATGAGCGTTGATAGGAGCATTGTGTACATGGCGATTAGGGGTAGTGGTATGAGCGTGTTTAGTAATTGGGTTATTGGTATGCCTGAACCACCGCTTATGAATAGGTATGGGTACCTGGAGCCATCGTTCACGTACTCCATGAGCACGAGTACGGCCTCAGCTAGGAGACCCGTGCTAATGACGGCTGGCCTAACGACCCTACCCCTCATCACGGCGTAGAAGGCGTATAGGGCTGTGGTGCCCAGGGCTATGGTTAGGGCTACCGCGGCGTAAAAGGCTGGGTAGAACATGACCGAGCTAGGGTCATAACCGAGTAATGGCCCCGCAATGTTACTGGCTATGTATGGGTCGTACCTCTCAAGGACTGTGAAGTAGTAGGCCCCGGCAATGGCCTGTGGCACGAGCAGGGCCAGGCCAGTCCCTAGGGCAATCCTCACGCCCTTCGGGTTCATGTTCCTCCTGGTGGCCAGTACGGAGGCTGTTACGAAGGCCCCAATATCCATAGCACCAATGAGCGTGTGGACTATGAGCGGTGGGTATACTGGGTTTGAGAGGGCGGTCAATAAATTGGCCGTGGTGTACTGTGGGTAGTCGAGGCCTGCGAAGAGGTATCTGAAGCCCACTGGTACGAGGAGTACGGATATGGCGAGCGGCACGCCAATTAGGCTGTGGGTTCTTGGGTCAATCCTACCCCATAGGTGCCAGTATATGGCTATGAGTGGTATGCTCAGTAGTATGCCTACGAGGGCTATGGCTATTGGGTAGAAGTAAACCCTCGTGAATATCGCGGTCATTGATGGGAAGAGGCCCGCCATGAACACCGTCAGTATCGTGCCCCAGACACCGCCGAAGAGCTCGGTCACGACCATGAGCCTAAACATGTCCCTGGCCACGGACTCAAGGCCCGGGTCTCTGCGTAGGTAGGCTAGGTACCTGGTTATTACCGTGAGCACCGTAGCCCCGATAATCACGTTAACGAAGACCAGGTGCATCTCGAGGGCGAAGCCAAGCACCGCAAAGGATAGTAGGGCTAGGTAATTACTCATGGCCAACCACCCCAGCTAATTCCCTAATCCTATCCAGTAGACTTGGCCTTGTGGCCACGTAGTACATGGCCAGGGCCCCAACAATGGCTATTACAAGCAGTATGGTGATTACGAAGGCCACGAAGCCCGGGGTTATTGCGTCCCCTGTGACGACCTCATTCGTGGTTATTAACCCATACACAGTCCACGGCTGTCTACCAATCTCCCTCGCTGCCCACCCGGCCGTGGCGGCTATAGCCGATAAAACAGCCATTGCTGAGGCTAGGAAGGGCATTACGTTGTCACTACCTATCAATACACCCAGTACTTCATTGTTTATGAAATCCGTTATTACCGATAGGATTGGCACCCTCACGAGGTACGTGAATAGGGCCAAGGCGGCCGCCACAGCCAGTAATATGCCGGCCCCAATCATTGTGTAGTAGAACGCGCTCACCAGCGGCGCCAATGGCTCCAGGGAGAGTACCGCTGCCTCACAGTTCTGGGCCAGCGTCACGTTGGCCAGTGGACCGAGGTATTTGAGCATCCCTGGGTCTAGCTCGCCGTAGAGTTGGCCGAAGGTGGTATTGCCCAGCGAACTGCATTGGCTTAGATAGTATTGGAAGCCGTATAGTGGGTGGTATGGGTTTCCATAGGCGAATAGCGCCTCCACGGGGTCGTAGTACTCATACCCATAGACCCCTGGACCACTTGTCAGCGTGGTTAGTGCCGTGAACTTTAGTGGTTGGTATGCAACCACATCATCGCCCATGAAGTGTCCGAGGACTATGGGCTCTATGAGGAGTACAACGGTGAGTATCCAGAGGAGAGGCTTTAGTAGCTTGATGTACTTCTCGTCATGAGTCCTGAAGAACCTTATTGAGAGGGCTAGGGCCACGGCACCCACACCTATTGCGTAGGCCGCGAGTAATGTGTGTAGCGTGGTCACTACGGCGTCTGGATTAATCATTGGCAGCCATGGGTTTGTGAAGTAGGTGCCGACAAGCGATGTGAAGTTCGTGCTCGATAGGGCGACCGAGCCAGCGCCATCTATTGTGTAGTGCAGGAGGAGTGCGGCTAGGTTTAGTGTTGCCGTTAGGTTTGCGGCGCTTGGACCGTAGGTGGGTAGGAATGGGTATAGTGAGTGTGGTATTTCACCCATTCCCCAGGGCACGTTCATCCAGGCATTCGCCGTAAGTATGAAGTACCCGGAGAGCGAGCCGAGGAGCCAGGCCGCGATCAATATGCCTAGTGTGTACCTTGCCCTCCACCTGCCTATGGCGATTATGAAGAATACCACGAGGACTGCCTCGCCTATGAAGGCTATGGTGGCTTCGTAGAGGAGTGGGATGAAGGCTGAGGAGGAGAAGAGGAGTATGCTAGTTGGCCAGATATCCAGTAGGCCGAACTCCACTATGGTGCCTGTGACGGCGCCGAGGGCGAAGTTCACGGCCCAAATCATGGTCAGGGTCTTGGAGTAGTTGATGAATAATGCGTCTCCGGTCCTGTACCAAGTGATGAGCCAGGCAAGTATGGCCAGTGGGAAGCCCAGTGTGAATGATACGAAGACTGCGTGTAGGTAAATGCCGATTATGGTCATGACCATTGCGTTATTAACGTTGGCGCTATGTACGTAAATCTCATTGAGTACTCCCAGAGCTGAGTTAGTCATTTAGGTCATGGTATTACCCAAGCCCCTAATTAAAATGCTTAAGTATCGGTTGTTCATTGTGGTTTGTGATTTCCAGTTAAATTCACTGGCGTTGAGGCATGGGTTTATTTATTATTCAATTGCATTCAGTTGAATTATGACATGGCGTGACCCCCAGCAAAAGTTTTTCTCTACCTAGGCTATGTATTACCCGTGAATTACTGGCTTGTCATTGTGAGGGAGAGAGTCTTCATGGGCATTGTCGAGACGGGCCTATTTGGTTGCCGTGATCCGGAGTGCGGCCTGCTAATGACTAGGGTCAAGCCCGGCACCCGCCTAGTGCTCTTCGTAAGCGGCTTCGGCTGTAAGTCCTACTGTAAGTCCTTCGTAGGGATTTTCGAAGTTGTTAGTGATTGGGTTAAGGCTAGTAAGAAGTTGAATGATTGGTCCCACATGGTTGAGGTCAAGCCGATAGCCCTGGGTAGGGTTGAGCTCGGCAGCATAGCCGGCAAACTATCGTTCATTAGGGGTAGGAGGAGCATTACCGAGGCCCTACACTCCGTGGATCCATCCAACCCCAGGGCTATGCCCATGCCCGTTGAGGATGCGGAGTTGATAATTAATGAATTGAGGAGACAGGCGGTGCCTAAGCCCGTGATTGAGATTTGGGGAACCCCGAAGGGCGGCGCTGAGAGGGTGGTTGGTGGGGCAGGTGCTGAGGTTAGATTAGCGACTCAGGGCATTAATGAGGCAGTGGCGTTGTTGATGGAGGTAGCTCAATTGTTTGGTTATTACCCAGTAAGTAATGTGGATGCGGGTGAGTATAGGCTTGACCTTGCCTGGTGGGGTAATGAGGATGAGTATAGGGATGGATTGGCGCCATTAGCCGTCTTTGAGGTTGTTGATAATCCTGAGCAGGCATTGGCTAGGCTTAAGCACGCGAGGGATAGGTGGAGAGGCGTTAAGTTGTATGCCGTGGTTAGGGATGAGAATGCCGGGAAGGAGCTTGAGAGGACCTTGAGGGGCTCATTTCATGAGCTTAGGAGGAGGGTTAAGGTATTATCACTGGGTGGGTTGAGGGATTTCGTCAAGGACCTCAGGAGGCATGGTGAGTTGGTTAGGGAATTCGTGATGCTAGATAAGGATTAAGCCGCGTTGTTACCTGGTCTAAATAACCTATTGCGGGTGCGGTAATACTTATATATCGCTCTAATCGATTAATAACGTGACTGGGCAGGCAGTTGCTGAGGGGGTTAATGTTAGGGCCATGGTTGGTGGTATGCTTGGTTGGATGGTTGATGTCTTTGACCTAACCCTGGTCCTATTCATAGCCTCGGTACTGGGCATGTACTTCTTCCCACCAACAAGCCTAGTCGCCAGGCTCCTCTTCGTATTCGCCTCCTACTCACTGACCCTGCTCGCCAGGCCCCTGGGCGGTATAATATTTGGCCACATAGCCGACAGAATTGGTAGGAGGCTAACGATGATGGTCACGTTGATAGGCTTAGGCATATCCTCAGCCCTAACCGGTGCATTACCGACCTACCAACAAATTGGGTTAATGGCCACCGCACTCTTCGTGTTGCTTAGGCTCTTGGTTGGCGTGTTCGTCGGCGGTGAGGTGAGCGGCTCACACCTGGTGGCTATTGAGAGTTCGTCACCCAGGTATAGGGGCTTGGTCAGCGGCGTGATTGAAAGTGGTTATTACTGGGGCTACGCACTTGCAGCATTCACCTTCGCCTCGCTAAGGGATTACTTTGGGACCAAGGCCTTCGTGGCCTATGGCTGGAGGTATGCCTTCCTCGTCGGCTTCGCGGTCGCCGTAATAGGCGTCCTACTGAGGCTAACAGTTGATGAACCGAGCATATACAGGGAACTGAAAAGGGCGGGCAAGGTGTCCAAGGCACCCGTTATTGAGTTCTTCAGTAGGGGCTACCGCGATGCTTTGATAGCCCTACTTCTACTCGCCGGAATCTTCTGGGTTGCCTACGCAACTCTCGGCTTTCTACCAACCTACCTAGGAACCTTCCTAAGGATTCCCCTATCCACGGTGTTCTGGGGACTGACCTACGCATCGCTCATTGGTGGTGTGATAACGATAATTGGTGGAGTATTGAGTAATGTCACGAAGAGGAAGTACGCATTCCTATACTACTCATTAATAGGTATTATACTCGCCTATCCACTAACGGCGATTTTGAGGAGTTCCTTCCTAACCCTCGTGGTTTCGGCGGGTATCCTAACCAGCGTCATTGGCACTGGCGGTGTCATGCTTGCTTACCTAGCCGAGCTATTCCCGACACGATTTAGGGGCTCGGCAATAGGCTTCCTATGGAACATGGCCTCCATAGGCGCAACGGCAGCCCTACTCACAGCCCCATTCTGGCTTAGGCTAGGCCTCGTGGTTGGCTACTCGGTAATGCTCATTGTTGGGTTTGTAATAGCGATAATAGGCACCGTAATAACCCGCGATAACACGGGCATTGAGTTAAGGAAGCTCGATGAAGTCTCGTAAACCAGGCATGAGGGTTGTCTTAAAGTCATCGAGGTCTCGTGCCCATTTTAGTAATAATTAACTAATGGTAATTTCAATTTCTCTAGGCCAAGAACCCTAATTGACCATCACACGGCCTAACCACCTTGGAGATTCCTCGTCATACTTAAGTAGGGTAACCTATAATTACAATTAATGAAGGGCGTACTCATTCATATTTGTCACAGGCTCGATGAGTGCTTAGATAGGGCTAGGGGCCTCAGTGATTTAACATTGTTTAATGCAGCGACTGGGTTTATTGATTATGATGGGTTATCGTACGTACTTAATTACCTGGGGGATATTAACGATGTTAGGGTTGTAGTCGGTAACTTGGGTCCGATACCGAGGGCTATCTATGAAGGGTGGCGTGACGTGATTAGGGTATATCCAAACCTGCACACTAAACTTTACCTACTTGGTAGTGGTGTTGCCATTGTCGGTAGCGCCAATTTAACGGTTGGTGGTCTTTATGGTAATGTTGAATTGAATATTTTAATAAGAGATGGAGGACTTTATAGTCAATTAATGAGGTATTTTGAGGAATTGTGGCTTAATGCTAAGCCGCTTACTGAGGATTACGTGGAGGATGCTGAGGAGGTTGAGGTTAGGAGCACGAAGCACAGCGCCGCTGGGTTTGTGAACGAGGTGAACAGGGCATTACTAGATATCTTGGGTGTTAATGAGGAGTGCCTTACCACGTTTAACCCTAAGCGGTGCGCTGTAGCTGTTGCCGAGGCCATCAACAGGGGATTCCGTGATTGTGGAGACTTGCCGGAGAACTGCGTTGTTGATGCTGTTGCTGAGGAATTGAACCTAGAGGTTAAGGAATTGGCTAGGCTGTTAATTAGGGGGCCTGGCTTAACCGTTGTTGCAGGACACCCGCTATGTTGGGTTAGGACATTCATCAACCTGCTGAGGACTGGCCGTGTAAGTGTTGAGGAGTTGGATAGTGGTGTTAAGATTTATGAGGCTATGGTTAGGGAGGCGTCGCGGAAATGCCCAAGCAGGGCTGGGGAGCTTGCCCGTGATGAACTTATGAGGCTTGGTGATGAGCGTTATAGGGATGACTATGTCAGGTGGAAGATACCATATAGGTTACTGTCGCTGGCCTTGGTACTACCAATCACTGACTGTAGGTTGGTTGGTATTCGCAGAAGAGATGGTAGTGCGTTGAGAAGGCTGGCCTGTAATCAGTAGGGTAGCCATAACTATTGATTACTTAGGGAGGTCACAGGCATGGTGTTATGTTTCCCATAAACTCCCTTAACTGCTTTATACAGGGGTGTCCCGGGTTTAAGTGATTAATTATGGTAACGTAATCCTCCTCCCTAATTGATATTATTGAGAATTGCATGTGGTCTTGCCAACCACCACGACCACTCCTTGCCTTATTCGTGATGAAGTATAGATTATTCAATACGAGATTGATATCCACAGCGCCTATGTGAAAGTCGTTGAGCTTCTCAATCTCTATTATTACATTAAATTTATTCTTCGGATTCCAACTCATTAACGCTGGGTGATTGGGATTCAATAAACCACTACTCCTAACTCTATAGGGCCCTAAGAACACCCTCTGGCACTTACTGGGTGCATTGACTATACTCGTCCTCAATGATCTAACGTAGAATATTATGAAATCGCCAGGTTTCACAAACTCCCTCGCTGTAATTCCGTACTTCTCATTATCAACGCCAAACGCACAATACTTTAAGCAAATGACAAGGTTTTGTGGATTAGTGGTAAAGACCCAGTGCATGTTAGTGTTGCTCATTAATGGCTTTTACTGTAAGTCAAAATATTAATATTAATCATATGGGTCCGTAATCTTCCTACCGAATATGAATTTCATCCCGGTACCGGGCAAAAATACCTTTCGCCTTGACGATTAGGCACTATTAACGTGTTCATTCAGCTTCATCTTGGTCGTGAAATAACCACCAAATATTTGGCCTGCTAAATGGGATGATTAGATATGGGTGCCACCAAATTCATGGATCAACTCAGTGAGGTAGTTGAGCCGATAAGGTTGGCGCTAATTATGCATGTTTCCTCCATAATTACTGTAGTAATTACGGTTATTACCACCGCAATAATTCGTTATCAAATAACCTACGCATCACTGGTATTATCAATAGTACTACTCACGGCAGCACTTACGAAGTTGCATAAGGCCCTGGGCAGGGCTAAGGAGCTTTATCTCACGAGGATTAGAGACGCCGTATGGAGCCAGAGGGCGATGCTTGATGTGAATAGGGAGAGTGAGGAGTTGTGGATTAGGGCTAGGCTTTATGTTGTTGCCTTGCTCGTGATGGTTATTACGTCATTATCCCTAATGGTGTACCTGTTGATTAGGTCGTTAAGTCTAGCGGTACCTTACAACGTAATCACGTGGATTAACCTTACCTTAGTAATAATCCTCTCGCTCATGGAAGTCTACGTAATGGCTAGAGTAAATTGTGCGGTATGGATTTAGTGTGCATTTAACAATGCTAACCTCACGGCGATACTAATCACTACGTAAGTTACGATGTTATGTGCTTTACTTTATTGATGCTTCGTAATCACCTCTTAATGGTTGTGATTGTGAATCGCGGATCCTTGAATTTATCAAACAAACGCTATACCTCGAACCATCATCTAGGTATTCCCTCACTATGCCGATGATATCCCCGTAATCATAAACGATGGCCTTATTATCAATGAAGTGCAGGTGGAAGTTTGGGAAATCAATTATTAATAACCCACCATCCCTCAGATTCTCACGGAAGTTCTTCAGCACCTCCATGTTACCCTCATCATCGAAGTAGCCAAAGGATGTGAACCAATTTAAAACGACATCAACCTCCCTTCCCAGTCTAAAGTTCCTCATATCGCCGATGAAGTAGTGATCCTCAAAGTCTTTGTGATTACTCCTTGCGATTTCGATTAATTCCGTTGAGATGTCTACGCCGTATACCTCATAACCGTAACCCCTAAGATACTTATGAAGTCTGCCATGCCCGCAGGGAATGTCTAGGATTGTCCTGCATTTTTCATTTAATTTCCTACCGTAAAAATCAACCAACGAATGGACATAAAATGCCTCCCTCTCATTCCCTTCCTCATTCCTCAACGTCACATCACAAACGGATTAGGAAGTCTCGCCCTTTAGGGCGGGGTTGGTTTTAAAATTTTGGTTTTTCTGTGGGTTTGGGTGTTGGGTTGGGGCTCATGGCCTGCTAGGCTCGCCCCAACCTCCCCGGTGCTGACGGCAGGGACTGAAAAGTGATGCCACGCCCGTGAAGGACGCCCGAGGATGAGGGAAGCCCCAGTGGGCGAAGAACCCACGCCCATCAGGGCGAGGAGCCGTCAGCACTATATCCTCGCCAGAAATATTTTAACCTTAATTCCCTACATGCAGGAAATAAAAGTATTAATTGTACTGGAAAGTACGTGGGAGTGATTTAACGAAAATGCGTGAACCAGGGCAATGCAAAACTTGAGTACCTAAACAACATAACCCACGGGCAGGCAAACGTTTCTCCCATTCCTAATCAGAATCAAATTAAGGAAATACAAAAGCATAACAGTTGGTGGGGCCGCCGGGATTTGAACCCGGGATCACTCGGGCTCTTGTTCATTTTTCTGGATCCCGAGCCGAGCCTGAGGCGTGGTTGAACCCACGTATCCTAGCCAGGCTAGACTACGGCCCCTCGTTGTAAGTTCCTACTATGGTTTTAAGGTTTTTGTTTTCGTGGTTCAATTAAGGATTAAATCTTTAATAATACTTTGTTGGTTTATTCTATAATGCCTAGTTTTTATTTGTATGTCGTTGTGATGATTGTGGTTGCTTTGATTGCTATTAGTGCGTACTTAGGTATGAGATTAGCTAGTTATAATTCTAAGTTGATAGTGCTTCAAGCTAAGTATAATCATTCAATTACCATATGACTATGTTGTTCTAGAGACCAACATAGGTAATGTAACAATACCATTATTACCACAGCAATAAGTCATTTCGTAATACTCATCAAACCTAAAATCCTATTATCTAAAATAAAGCTAATGGGACAGAAACACCTCACCACCCACTATAGTACTATTTAGTAATACTAAGATCTAGCGCAAAATGCTTAATCAATCCTAACCTAATCAGCAGTGTATAACAACGACTACGCACTTAAATAGGGTGATAGTTCTAGTATTAATGCTTTGAGGATGGTGGTACTTTAATCATTCAGTTCTTAAATGCCTATAGCTACCGAGCACCTTTAAATACGTTGTTACGCCCCCCAACTGCCTTAAGGCATTATCACAATCCTCATCCTCCAGTTGGCATTCCATCTCGAGTAGGAAATCGTAGCCCCATGGACTCTGCCTATTGGGTTTTGAGTATATCATTGACAGGTTTATTTCCTTCTCCGCAAATGGCTTTAGGGCGTTGTACAGTGAGCCGGGTCTATTGGATACTGAGAATATTAGCAGTGTCCTATCGCCAATGGTTGATTTATTCCTCGTTATTATGAGGAATCTCGTGTAGTTTGGCCTATCCTCAATACCGCACATTAAGGCCTTTAAACCGTGAAGCCTTGCGCCGAACTTCGACGCCACGGCAGCCCTATTCCTATGCCCCTTTATCTTCTCAAGGGCCTCTGATGTTGATTGCGTGTAGTTTATTGAGGCGTTTAGTCTTGTTATGAAGTTCATGGCCTCCATTATTGCATGCGGATGTGAGTACAGCTCCGTAATTTCACTGAGGTCATTAACCTCCTCATTAACAACGAGACATAGAGAGACTCTATACTCCACGGAGTACTTAATGCCTACGTCCCACCTAATGAGGGCATCCATCGAATCACCAACAACACCAGCCAGGTTATTCTCTATGGGCACGATCCCAAGCCCACAATCATTATTGAATACACACTTAACAACATCACCAACGCTCCTCATAGGTCTAAACGGCTTATTTGTACCGAAGAGCCTTATGGCAATCTCATGGGAATAACTACCGCTGGGTCCAAGGAATGCTATTGAGCCATTACTAACGTACTCATTAATAATCCTCAACAGCAATGGCTCATTAATGCCCATAATAGCATTACTGAGCACATTATCATCAATAGCCTTCGACATCATTATTGCCTTAAGCCTTGAGATGCTTGTCTCGAGGCTTTTTAGGATCTCCGTTAGTTCCTCCTCCCGAATTCCGAGTTGTTCACAGCTAATGAGTATATAGGTTATTTATAAGCATTACCTAGCCCAGTTTTCTAATTACTTCCTCAGTGAACTCCTCGGTCCTTGCATTACCACCAAGGTCAGGCGTTAACTTGACCCCCTCACCAAGTGCCTTAATTACTGCATTCTCCACTGCCGACCCAGCACTTACATACTTATCATCACCAACCCTCTCACCCCACCACCTAAGCATCCAGGCGACACTAAGTATCATCGCCGTTGGATTCGCAATGCCCTTACCCGCGATATCGAAGGCTGCCCCATGGACTGGCTCGAACATGGCCTTACTATCGCCTATATTAGCCGACGGCGCAAGCCCTATACTACCCGTCACATAGGCCGCTATGTCACTGAGTATGTCTCCATAGAGGTTCGTGGTAACTATCACGTCGAAGTCCTGGGGTCTCCTAACCATGTCCATAACCGCCGCATCTATGTACATCTCATTAACCGCAACATCCGGGTAATTCTTGGCAACCTCCTTAACCGTATCCCTGAATAGGCCGTCGGATACCGTTAATACGTTCGCCTTATGAACAATGGTAACCCTCCTGCGCCTACCCATGGCTAGGTTAAAGGCGACCCTAGCTATCCTCTCGCTGGCCCTCCTCGTTATTAACCTAAGGGCTATGGCAATATCATTACCAAGCATGTACTCGGCCCTTACATACACATCCTCCGTATTCTCACGCACAATGATTAAATCAACACCATCCCTAACAGCCCTAACCCCAGGGTAATTCCTCGCTGGCCTAATATTGGCATACAGGTCGAAACCCCTTCTCAACTTAACGACAACCTCACCTGCGCTCTCACCGACGGGCCCCTTCAATATGGCGTCTGAGGACCCAATAATAGGCCAGTACTTACTCGGTAAGGCCTCGCCATACTTCCTAAGGGCGTTATCGCCAGCATCCACATACTGAAGATCTATCGTTAATCCATATTTTACCGCAGCAGCCTTTAGAACCCTTACCGCGGACCCCGTGATCTCAGGACCAACACCATCACCCTCTATTACGACAACCTTCATTAGACAATGAATACATAGCCCATTTTTATTTATTAACCATAGTATAAATATAGTAATTAAGCCGCAGGCAAATACTTAATAAGGTAAATAGTTACTAACTAATGATTTAAAATGACCGTCCTAAGATATGAAGAATCAGGTTGGGAGAGATTAGGTGACTTAGTATTTAGGCGTCATGTCCATGGTTCGAGGATTACAATAGCCCAATTCAAACTATTAAAGGGCTCCGTGGTAAAGCCTCACTCTCATCCTCACGAGCAGGTTTCAATAATCGTTAATGGGCGTGCCAAGTTCATTGTTGGTGATGATACGTATATAGTAGGCCCAGGTGATGCCGTGCATATACCACCCAATGTCATGCATGGTGTTGAGGCCATTGAGGACTCATTAATAATCGATGTATACTCACCGGTTAGGGATGATTGGATCAGGGGAGATGATAAGTACTTAAGGTCTTGATTTTAACCCGTTATTTAAAATAAATTAATCTCATTGATTCACTATCTCGCTAATTATGTGCCTAATGTCCTCTTCAGACACCCTCAGGCCCATGTCGCCCAATTCCTTAATCCTCCTTAGCACCTTATTGATTATGTCATTGTTCGGTTCAATGCCCATGGACTTCAGTATATACTCTATGGAGTGCCTACCACTGTGCTTACCAACCACAACTCTCCTACTCATACCAACACTCTCCGGGTTAATCGGCTCATAAGTCAGCGGATTAGTTAGTACTCCATGAACGTGGATTCCCGATTCATGAGAGAAGGCGTTTGCGCCAACAATGGCCTTGTTTGGTGGTACTGGTATCCTGAAGAGCCTTGATACGAGGTCCGAAACCTCCTTAATCCTCTCAAACCTAATCCTCGTTTCATAACCAAGCAAGAACTTAACGGCGGATGCTATCTCCTCAAGAGCCGCATTACCTGCCCTCTCGCCAACGCCATTGATTGTACCATGGGCCTGGTCGGCCCCAGCCTCTATCGCGGCTACGCTGTTTGCAACGGCCATCCCGAAGTCGTCATGACAATGAACACTCAATAAGTAATTACCCCTAACGTTTTGTCTAACGAATCTAACTAAAGTAGCCATCCTGTTTGGCCACATGACGCCTACTGTGTCAGCAATATCGAGTCTGTCAGCACCTGCATTAACAACCTCCTGAAAAACCCTGACTAGGAAGTATGGGTCACTCCTGGTGGCATCCTCTGCGCTGAACTCCACGGTTAATCCATGGGACTTCGCATAACTCACGGCCTCCACAGCCGCCTTAATAACCTCCTCCCTACTCATCCTTAATTTATACTTCATGTGTATGTCTGATGTGGCTATGAAGATGTGAATCGCCGGTACATCAGCATCTAAAGCCTTATTGATATCCTCCTTCCTAGTCCTAGCCAGCACAATGACCTCTGAATTCCTTACCTCCCTGGCTATGTCCCTAACAGCCCTGAACTCACCATCACTAACTATTGGGAAGCCAGCCTCTATAGAGTCAACGCCTAACTCCTCAAGCTTCAGAGCAATCGCCAACTTATCCTCCGGTTTAAGGGCAACACCGGGTGTTTGCTCACCATCTCTCAGCGTGGTGTCTAGGAACCTGGCATACCTATTTGATGCCCAACCCCTGACTACGTCCTCCTGAGCAATCTAACCCACCAATTACTTAAATAAAAATACTCTATTTAAGTATTTCCTTAAGATATAGACTAGCCATATTGCTTGGTTGATCCACATTATACTAATTACGCGGTGGAAAAGCTTAAATATTTTATAAATTAACTTATGTCCAATGAGGTACTTTATTCTTTACGTACAGTAAGGATAAAAATGAGGACCAAGATCGGCGAAGAACCAATACGTACCCCAACGATAGTAACAGGGTACTAGGTGGTGATTATGCCTAGAGCTATTGATTTACTTGTTAGGGAGATGAAGAGTATGGGCGTTAATGAGATCTTCGGAATAATTGGTGGCCAAATAATGCCATTCTTCGACGCCCTCTATAACTCGGGGATTAAGGTTTACATGTTTAGGCATGAGCAGGGTGCTATACACGCCGCTGATGCCTATGGTAGGGTGACTAGGAAGCCCATGACTGTTGTCGTGACCTCTGGGCCTGGCGCCACGAATTTGGTCACGGGGCTTGCCAACGCCATGATGGACTCATCGCCATTAATAGCCATAACTGGTCAGGTACCCACGATATTCTTTGGTAGGGATGCCTTTCAGGAAACGGACATAGTTGGTGCTACAATGCCCATAACGAAGCACACATTCATGGTTAAGAGACCTGAGGACTTAGTCCCAGCCTACAGGGCCGCGTATGAAATTGCTATCGATAGAAGACCAGGTCCCGTGCTAATAGATGCGCCTAGGGACGTCCAATTATCCGAGACTAAGGGTGAGATCACTAGGGATATTCGTATTGCTAAGAAGATACTGCCTGAACCAGACCCATCACTTATTTCCTACGCCATTAAACTACTCCTAAATGCTGAAAGGCCCGTAATGCTTGTTGGCGGTGGTGTGTGTTGGAGTGGTGCGACTAATGAGGTATTGACCCTCGCCGAGTTGTTGGGTATGCCCATAGTGACGACACTGCTTGGTAAAAACTGCGTACCAAGTAATCACCCATTGGTTATGGGGACACCTGGAATGCATGGTAGGCTTGAGGCTGATGCAGCCTTAATCAACGCTGATGTAGTACTGGCTGTGGGCACTAGGTTCAGCGATAGGACTGTGGGAAACTTTAATGAGTTTAGGAGGGGTAGGAGGATCATACACATAGACATTGACCCGAGTGAGGTTGGTAAGAACGTGAAGCCTGAGGTGGGTATTGTCGGGGATGCTAAGACTGTGCTCTTGGCGATGATAAATCTAATGCCCAAGGCCCTGGAGCGGAGTCATGAGGCGTTCATAAGGTGGTTAAGGAGCATTAAGGAGAGCTATGAGGAGTATAGGAATAAGGTGCCATTCAGTGGATTCGCACCCTGGAGGGTCCTAAAGGTCCTTAGGGAGGTCATGCCGCCACACGCCATAACAGCCACTGGCGTTGGTAGCCACCAAATGTGGTGTGAGCTTCATTGGGACGTTTATGTACCGGGCACATTCATAACCAGCGCCGGTCTTGGTACAATGGGCTTTGGAATACCGGCAGCCCTCGGTGCAAAAATAGCTAGGCCAGGTGCGCCTGTGCTTGATATTGATGGTGATGGCTCCTTCCAAATGACAATGCAGAACCTAGCCCTCGTTCGTGAGTATAATCTGCCAATAATAGTCACAATATTCGATAACTCAACGCTTATGCTTGTTAGGCATTGGCAAGTCATGCTGTATAGTAGGAGGATAATTGCCGTGGACTTCAACATGAACCCGGACTTCATGAAGATTGCTGAGGCGTACGGTATTGATGGTGTAAGACCTAGTAATTACGATGAGTTAAGGATGGTGGTCTCAAGAGCCGTTAGGAATAATGAGCCCCTGATAGTGGATGTTACGATAGATAGAGAGAGGGATTTCGTACTACCGTTTGTGCCGTCTGGTAAGTGGCTTGAGGAGGCCATAATGCCTGAGGGCTTCCATGTTGATCTTAGGTATAGGGGTGATTGATGTGGGCTGTGGTGATTTCTCAATAGAGTTCGCAATAATCAATGAGGTTAATCCGCTGGATGCTGTGGTTAGGGCTATGAACGTGCTCAGGAGGGGTAAGATTACGGTTAGGCACATAACCATGGATATGAGTGATTCTGCGATAAGGGTTTCGGTTAGTGTGTCTGGTGAGGAGGATGAGGTTAGGTGGGTTTGTAATAAGCTTGATAAGCTTTACGATATAGTAAATGTTAAATATATGCCCGAAGAAGTACAGTTGAATAAGGTGGTGATGAGTAATGGTTAAAATATACAAAGATAGGGATGCCGACCTATCAGTACTAAGTAATAGGGTTGTTGCCGTGTTAGGCTATGGTATTCAGGGTAGGGCTTGGGCACTAAACATGAGGGATAGTGGTGTTAAGGTAATTGTTGGTGTTAGGCCTGGTAAGAGCTTTAACCTGGCTAGGCAGGAGGGTTTTGAGGTATACTCCGTGGGTGAGGCCGTGAAAAAGGCCGACATCATTGCCGTACTACTCCCAGACATGACCCAGCCAAGTATTTGGTCTGCAGAAATAGCGCCGAACCTGAGAAGAGGAATGACTGTGATTTTCGCCCATGGTTTCAACATAAGGTTCGGGCTAATAAAGCCGCCCAGTGACGTCGACGTAGTACTAATAGCACCTAAGGCTCCAGGTAAGGCCGTTAGGGATGAATTCGCCGGAGGCTGGGGCGTTCCCGCCCTGGTGGCTGTTCACCAGGACTTCACTGGAAATGCGCTTAAGACAGCCCTTGCTGTGGCTAGGGCTAATGGGTTCACGAGGGTTGGTGTCATTGAGACCACCTTCGCCGAGGAAACCGAGACTGACCTGATTGGTGAACAGAATGTGTTGGTTGGTGGATTACTGCAATTGCTTAGGTATGGTTTTGAGGTTATGGTGGAGCTTGGTTATCAGCCGGAAGTTGCTTACTTTGAGGCGATAAATGAGGCTAAACTGATAATGGACTTGATATGGGAGCGCGGGTTAACTGGCATGTTGCTTGGTGTTAGTGAGACGGCTAGGTATGGTGGGTTAACCGTGGGTCCCTTCGTGATTAATGAGGATGTTAAGAGGAGGATGAAGGAGGCTGCCGAGAGGGTCAGGAACGGCGAGTTTGCTAAGGAGTGGGTCAATGAGTACCAAAGGGGCGCACCTAGGTTGAGGGAGCTCCTTGAGCAGGTACAGAATAGTCGGGTGGAGAGGGTTGGTGAGGAGTTGAGGAAAATGATGCGCAGCGGTTGACCCCCATCATTCTAATTATTGATGAACCATTCATTAAAATGGCAAAGATATCTATGATAGAGGACAATCACGAATCATCACTAGAGATTTGCCTACCCAGTGGATTTAATAAATAAAGTTAGGAAGGCATTGAGCTACTTGGACGAAGGCCCTGTCTTCATACACGTAATAGCACCATGCCCACCAGGATGGGGTTTTGATGATGAGAAAATGATAGAGATAGCGAGATTAGCCACAGAGACAGGCTACTTCCCACTATACGAGCGGGACAAGGATAGATTAATATAAATCCACCAAGCGATATGTACATAAATAAGTCATTAAGAAAGCGCCTTAAGGAATTCGTAAAGGCTCAGTTCAGGTGGTCTCACATAACCGATGAGGAGATTAAGGAGCTTGAGAAGGATATTGATGACTTTCTACAATACCTATGGAGATTGTCCGTAAGCTCAGGCGTTAAAGAACCTTTATAGATTAATTATATACCGGGTAATTAATATAAATACTATATTTAACCTAACACAATGCCCCAAACACTCACCGAGAAAATATTAACCAGAGCTTCAGGTAGGCGGGTAAGCCCTGGCGATGTTGTTGAGGTCAATGTCGACCTAGTGGCATTCCACGATTTAACGGGATACCACGTGGTCGAGGTTATGGAGAAGATGGGCAAGGTCAGGATTTGGGACCTTGATAAGTTTGTTCTGGCCTTCGACCACCTGGCGCCACCGCCAACCGAGAGAGCTGCTGAGATTCAAGTTGGGCTTAGAAAGTTCGCAAAATCACTTGGCGTTAAGTACTTTCATGATGTTGGTGATGGAATACTCCACCAATTACTTCTTGAGAGGTATGCATTGCCTGGGCAGGTGGTGATGGCCGCAGATAGCCACACAACGACCGCCGGTGCCGTGGGCGCTTTCGCGCAGGGTCTTGGCGCAAGCGATATAGCCGCTATAGTAATCACTGGAAAGACTTGGCTCATGATTCCTGAGCCCTTCAAGATAAGGCTAATGGGTAGGCTAAACCCTGGAGTTTATGGAAAGGATGTGGCACTACACATACTCCGTGAGTTTAAGGCAGAGGGCCTTAGTGGCAAGTCCGTTGAGTTCTACGTTGATGACCCGAGCGCATTCCCAATGGATTATAGGGCCACGGTATCAAACATGGGGACGGAAATGGGCGCCGATGCAGCTATGTTTATTCCTGATCAGGAAACCATAAATTACATACGTAATACTAGGAATCTCGATGTAAAGCCAGTAACGCCTGACCTAGGGGCCAAGTACATGGATGAGTACGATATAGAATTAAGTAGGCTTGAACCCCTTGTGGCTGCACCCCACAGTGTTGATAATGTTAAGTCGATAAGCGAGGTTGAGGGCTTAGATGTTGATTACGTGTTCATAGGCTCATGCACCAACGGCAGGCTAAGCGATATTGAAGCCGCGGCAAAGATATTAAAGAGAGGTAAGGCTAAGGCTAGGTGCATAGCCATACCAGCCTCCAGGGACGTGTTTGAGAGGGCTCTTGAACTTGGTTACATAGATATACTCGTGAAGGCCGGCTGTGTTGTTACCTACGGAACCTGCGGACCATGCATTGGCGGGCACTTTGGGCTTGTTGGTCCAGGCGAAGTGGCAGTCTCAACAAGCAATAGGAATTTTATTGGTAGGATGGGTTCAAAGGAGGGTAAGGTTTACCTGGCGAATGCCGCCGTGGCTGCAGCGACGGCGCTCGAGGGTAAACTCACTGATCCAAGGAAGTACCTTTCATAATGTGAGAAGGAAAGGATCTAGTTGGGACCTATTACGAACCTATCCTCACCTGCTTCATAATCCTCCTCGCCCTTATACTCAATAGATTCCTCCAACTCCTTATCCTCATCAATAACATGTAATTTCCTACCACCTAACGACTTCTTGACATTATTAATTATGAGCTTCCATAGGGACTTGGGTGCATTAACATGTATATTTAGTTCAATTACCTGCTCATTACCATAATCAACCTCTAATTCACCTTCAATATGTATTGCCCATTTTGCGTTGCTCAAGTTCATTACGTAATTAGCCTTACCAAAGGACTCAGTACCACCTAGGAGCGTTATACTTTCTACCTCAATATTACCGTTGGTTAACAAGGCCTCATTATCACCAAATCCACCGCTTTCCAACATAGCCGTACTTAGGTAAAGATTAATCACATCAGCTTCAGATTGACTAATAATGTCCCTGGTATACTTCAACGCATTCCTAAGCGAGCACTTACATGCATTTGGAGGCGGTACGTACTTCTCAATTATGCTCTGCGGTGCTGAGAATCTGATCAACCTGTACTTATTGCCATTATTGCGTATGAAGTCTATGATGTAATGACTCAGTTCTTCTAAACAATTAATCGGGGCATATATATCTATGCGTGCCTCGCCATCTAACTTCAAATTATCTTTACCATTGTATGTCAATTCACGACTCTCATAAGTCCTGGCATTGTACTCCAAGGCATCACCCTTCTCTTCAAGGTCAATATTGATGATACTGATGTGCCTCTCGCTTATCCATGCCAGTAATTTATGCCATAAGTCCTTAGCACAAATGATGTTATTCACACTCATAGTTAAACACTTGCTTATTTGCCTAATTAAGATTTTTAGTAACTCCAGTTGTGCAGAGACCTCATTGAAAGTTTTACCTATAAGTTGAAGCGCGACTTAACATACTCAAGTAAACCGCCACTAATTAGTATTTCAAGTGCCATCCCAGTTATTGGCTTGGCCCTCAGAACCTTTTGGCCATTATTCACAACGACCTCACCAGTACTAACGTTTACCTTCACGAAATCGCCCTCGTTAACCTCCTTACTTACATTAGGAACCACTAGGACTGGTAATCCATTATTTATGGCATTTCTATAGAATATCCTGGCAAAGGACTCTGCAAGCACGGCCCTAACGCCAGCCGCCTTTAACGCGATTGCTGCTTGCTCACGGCTTGAACCCATACCAAAGGCCCTCCCAGCCACTAAAACCACACCCCTACTGGCATTCTCGTAGAAGTGTGGGTCAAGAGGCTCCATGGCGTGCTTAGCCAATGTGGCTGGATCCGTATATACCAAGTACCTGGCTGGTATTATTACGTCAGTGTCTATATTATCACCAACCTTAATCACCGGGCCCTCTATGACTAATGAGGACATGCTGAGTTTTAGAACCTCCATAAATTTATAATTATTACCCTATTTACTAGTTATTCAATTCATATAGTGACTATGATTGTTCCCAGGTCAATATATTTATGATAAATATAGCTGGGTAATGCTTAAATAAGCAATATAATTATGTCATAATGGTATGGGTGGTCTAGAAATCAATAGAGGTTCTCGATACAACACTCCGTGATGGAAGTCAAGGAACCGGAATATCCTTCACACTAAATGACAAGATCAGAATCGCGATGCTTCTTGATGAGTTAGGTGTGGATTACATAGAGGGTGGTTGGCCTGGCTCAAACCCTAAGGATGCCGAGTTCTTCAAAGCCATTAAAAATTACTCCCTAAATCATGCCAAGATTGCTGCCTTTGGGATGACTAAGAGGAAGGGGGTCAGTGCCAAGGATGATACTAACTTACTAGCCATACTAAATACCGATGTTAGTGTTGCAGTTGTTGTCGGTAAGACCTGGATACTTCACGTTAGGGAGGTCCTTAGGGTTAGCCCTGAGGATAACATGGACATGGTTTATGATAGCGTTGAATACCTCAAGAATCACGGACTAAAGGTTGTATTCGATGCAGAGCACTTCTATCAGGGATTTAGGGAGGACCCTGACTATGCGCTTAGGGTTGTTAAGACGGCTGAGGAGGCGGGTGCTGATGTTATTGTTCTTGCGGATACTAACGGGGCTATGCTTCCCATGGATGTTTATGAAATAACGTCTAAGGTGGTCGAGAGAATCAAGGTGAGGATTGGGGTTCATATGCATAATGACTCGGGTTGTGCTGTGGCTAATACGTTAATGGGCGTCTTGGCAGGGGCTAGGCATGTGCAGGGTACTATAAATGGTATTGGAGAGAGGACTGGAAATGCCGACCTAATTCAGGTACTTCCTAATCTCATACTTAAGATGGGGTTTAGGGCTTTGAAGGGTGTGGAGAGTCTTAGGAGGTTGAAGGAGATATCGCACTTTGTCTATGAGGCAGCAGGTCTTCAACCAAATCCATACCAGCCCTATGTCGGTGACTATGCATTCTCTCATAAGGCTGGGCTTCATGTTGATGGGGTTTCAAAAATAACCAAGGCCTATGAACACATAGATCCGGAGCTCGTGGGTAATACCAGGAGGTTCGTAGTTTCAGAGCTGTCAGGTACGTCAAACCTCCTTATTTACCTTAAGGATTTGGGAATTAGTGTCGGTAAGGACGACCCAAGACTTAGGAGGGCCCTGGAGAAAATAAAGGCTATGGAGAATGAGGGTTATAGCTTCGACCTCGCACCAGCATCTGCCATACTCGTAGTACTAAGAGAACTAGGTCTTGCTAAGGACTTCCTGAGTGTTGATTATTGGAAGGTCTTTGGCGAGCACAATCTTAATGTTGCCGTGGTTAAGGTTAACGGCGAACTCAGCGTGGCTGAAGGCGTTGGTCCTGTCCATGCGGTCGACCTGGCCATAAGGAATGTTGCCTCGAGGATATACCCAGAACTGAATAGTGTTAGGTTGACTGATTACCGCGTCGTACTTCCAGGTGAGGTTAAGAGTACGGAGAGTGTTGTTCGTGTTCTAATGGAGTTCACTGATGGGAGGAGGGTGTGGAAAACAATGGGTGTCTCCACAAGCATAATTGCCGCAAGCGTAAAGGCTTTATTGGATGGCCTTAATTATATCCTCATTATTAATAATAATGAAATTGGTAAGAACATTAATAATAAATAGTTAAATTAGGGATTTATGGATTTAATATATTATTATTGTTATTTATAACATGAACGTAAATATATATCCATTTGATTAAGGTAAATTTTAAATAGGTGTTATGTACGTGCCTATATAGGTGGTGAGATGGAAATGGAAACCAAGTACTAGAACGGGATGCCCCTGTCTCTAAGGTGGGTGGTTCATTACTGACTAGAAAATCTGTCCTTAACACAATAAGTAGAGTCATTGAGAGGGATTTTCACGGTAATAAGCTTATTCTTGTGGTTTCCGCCATGAAGGGCGTTACAGACATGCTAATTAGGGCGCTTGATGAGCGTAATCCACAATTAATAGATAAGGCTGTCCAAGTATATATTGATGAGGCTATTGACCTGGGGCTTGATAGGCTCGCTAAGTTCCTGGGGTTCATTGGTGAGGATTTACGTAGGTTCGTTAGTGTGGGTGAACCGTGGATTAGAGATCACGTGATTATTCATGGTGAATTACTATCAACACTATTAGTGAGCGAGGTATTAAGTGGGATAATGGGCATTAATGCTAAGGCTGTCTACGAGCCTGGCATAGTGACGAATCAGGAATGGGGTAATGCCTCAGTAATTGATGAATTAAGCCTTAAAAATGTTCGTGAGAAGTACATGAGACTTCTCGGTAAGTATGACATTATAGTTACCCCTGGTTTCCTCGGTGTATCTATGGATGGTAGATACACATCACTGGGTAGGGGCGGTAGTGACTATACAGCGTCATTAATCGCCAGTTACCTAAATGCCTCAAGGTTGACGTTCTATACGGACAGCGGTGGTGTGCTAAGCGGTGATCCTAAGATAGTCGAGGATCCAATACTCATTAAGGAAATTAGTTATGAGGAGGCCCATGCGGCATCCAAGGTTGGTGCAAAGAAGTTCCATCCAAAGACCTTCGAACCACTTATGAAGAGTAGGGTCCTCGCGTTAATAACAAGTCCCCAACTTGACTCTGGCACGTACATTACGAATAACTGTATTAGGGTACCTAAGGTCGTGAGCGTTGGTAAAATTAACCAAGGCCTGTATAGGGTTTCTATTGTTGGTTGTGGCATATCACTGAATAATGAGGTTATAAAGGATTTAAGTGAGGTTGTATCTCCGTATGGTATAGATGGCATTGTCAATGATGACGTACATGTAATATCTATGCTTGTAAATGATGGTGACAGCGCAATAGATCTCACCAGGGATGTGCATAGGTGGGTGAGAAAATGGATAGGGTAAGAGTTTCCATACTCGGTTCTACGGGCCTTGTTGGGCAATGGATGGTTAAGTTATTGGCTAATCACCCATTCATAGAGGTTGTCAAGCTATCGGCATCCCCAGGTAAGGTTGGTCGTAAATATGGGGAGGTTGTTCATTGGTTCCTGCCGGGCGATGTCCCCGAATACGCCAGAGACCTTGTGCTGGTGTCTACGGATCCATCGGACCACAGGGATGTGGATGTTGTCCTGTCGGCGCTACCCAACGATGTCGCCAACGCTGTTGAGAGTAGATTGCTTGCGTCGGGCCTTAACGTGATTTCTAACGCATCGCCGGAGAGGATAAATCCTAGGGTGCCTTTGATAAACCCTGAGGTTAATTGGAACCACCTAACGGTGCTTAGGGAGGTTAAGGGTAATTGGCTTGTGAAGAACCCCAATTGTACGGCGGCCATAATATCAATGCCACTAAAGCCCATTAATGAATTGATTAGGGAGCTCCACATAGTCACCCTTCAGTCAGTCTCCGGTGCAGGTTACCTGGGCATCTCGTACCTCGCCATTGATGGTAATGTAATACCGTTCATAAAGGGTGAGGAGGAGAAGATAGATGCCGAGATTAATAAGATGCTTGGGAGCCAATACGTAGATCACTACGTGCCCTGGAGTAAGAACGTGTATGTTACGACGACGAGGGTTCCCGTTAAGTACGGCCACATGGCAGTGATACACGCAGTACTTAATGATAGTATCGACCAGAAACAAATAATTGAGAGGCTGAGAGGCTTTAGGTCATTCCAGCAGGAGCAGGAGTTGCCGACGGCGCCTCGGGAGCCCATAAAGGTTCTCGATAGGGTGGATGCACCGCAGCCAATGAGGGATTTAGACCCTATGGCTGTCAGTGTTGGTAGGGTTCTTGTCAGAAACAATGTACTTAGAATGATTGCCTTAGGGGATAATCTGGTCCGCGGTGCTGCAGGCATTACAATACTCACCCTTGAAACGATGAAGGTACTAAAGATACTATAATAATATAAAATTTTCAAGGAATTATATCAGGAATTAACCTGATCTTGCGGAATTAATTATGTCCACTAAATCCGTAAGTACAGCTTGTGCAGTCTCAAACCTACCAGCCCCAGGCCCAATAATGAGCAATTCACCCAAAGTATCCAACTTAAGTCTCAATGCGTTGAGATTACGCGATACGTGAGCAAGGACGTCACTCTTATCAAGTGGTGTGGGCTTTACATAGGCCTTATCCCTGTCAGCATAGGCTATTAGCTTAACCACCTTATCGCCATACTTTCTAATGTCAATGTCCCTAATACCTTCAACCTCCACATTCTCAAACGCATGCCTCCAACCAATAACCCTAGAAAGAATGACAACCTTAAGCGCAGCGTCAATACCGTCGATGTCCAGGGATGGGTCGGCCTCAGCATAACCCAATTGCTGGGCGAGCTTGAGGGCTTCGTTGAATGATAAGCCCTCCTCATACATCTTACTTAGTATGAAGTTCGTGGTTCCATTCAAGATGCCCATGAAGTACTCGACGTGGGCGCCAGGTAATAGTTTAAGTATGTTGAAGGATGGTGTGCCTGCCATGACAGTGCCCTTAAACCTAACCAACCTATTATACCTCCTACTTAATTCCATTAATTCATCGTAGTGAAAGGCTATCGGACCCTTATTGGTGGTAATTACATGCTTACCACTCCTAATAGCCGTTGATAAATATGTAAAGGCTGGCTCACCCCTAGTCTTAACACTTACCCAGGTGAATTCACCCATTATATCAGCGTTGCTCTCCTCAATAATCCTAGGAATATCATCAGACATTATTTTCTCGCCAATAGCCTTACCAGCCCTAATGTCCTCAATAATATTAGGCCTTGGATCCTTAATGTGTCCATACTTTAAATCTACTATTTCTGATATTGAAACATTGCTTAAGCCAAGCTCATCCTTAACCCTATGGAATAATTCAAAGAAGCCCTGACCAACAACACCAAACCCTACTATAAGAACCCTTATGGGCTTATTCATCAACATCACCTCATGGGTTAAAGTTGTAAATTACTAGTTTAATCTCTGTCATTTCCTCTATAGCAAACCTAATGCCCTCTCTACCTAAACCACTATATTTATAGCCGCCAAACGGCATAAAATCAACCCTGAAATCAGATGTATCATTTATCAAAACCCCACCGAACTGCAATTCATCTATGAAACGCTTCGCCACCTTTATATTATTTGTAAATATCCCGGCTTGTAAACCGTAGGGCGTTGAGTTAGCTAGGTTAATTGTCTCGTCAATATCCCTTACTTTAAATAGAAGCATTACTGGGCCAAAGACCTCCTTAATGGCTATTCTAGACTTTAGGCTAACATTCTCTAATATCGTTGGATAGTATATATTTCGAACCCTCTTATGTCCGATCAATAGATTCGCACCATCCCTAATTGCCTCCTCAACCCACTCCTCAACCCTCTTAGCCTCGGCCTCTGTTATCATTGGACCTACATCGGTTGATTCATCAAGCGGATCACCAACCTTCAGATTTTGGGTTAATTTTACAAGTTTTTCCTTAACCTCATCATAAATCTTCTCATGTATTAGTATACGTTGTGCATGTATACAATTCTGTCCTTGAGACTCAAAACCGGCATCAACTATTAGTGGTACTGCCTTATCAATATCGGCATCCTCCCAAACTATTACAGGGGAATTATTGCCTAACTCCATAGCGTACTTCTTAATACCATGGGACCTAACTATTTGATCAGCAGCCTCAGTACCACCGGTGAAGGTTACCATCTTAATGGTATCACTATCAAGAATTCTATTAATCACAGGGCCTCCTCCTGACGTTATAACCACTTGAAGAGCCTCTGATGGTAAACCAGCATTTATGAGCTCCTCACTAAGTTTAATTGCGGATAATGGCGTTAACGTTGCTGGTTTTAATATTACCGAGTTTCCTGCAGCTATGGCCGGACCGAGTTTATGGGCTACTAAATTTAAGGGGTCATTAAATGGCGTTATTGCTAAGACAACACCTATTGGTTCTCTAATGTAGTAAGCGAATTTATTAACGCCCCTGGGTTCTGCGTCAAATGGTATGACCTCACCATATATCCTCTTAGCCTCCTCAGCCGAGAATTTCATCGTTACTGACGCTCTATATGCCTCTCGCCTAGCATACTTCAGAGGCTTACCGGCCTCTTGAGCTATTGTTCTAGCATAATCCTCCTGCTTAGCCCTTAATTTACTCGAGACCTCCTCCAGTATTTCAGCCCTTTTATACGTAGGCATGTTTTTCATGATACGAAATCCCTTAACCGCAGTACTCAAAATATCATCAACCTTATTCACAGGTGCTTCCTCAAGAGTAGCTATTGGCTCCCATGTATATTTATTGAACACTTGTATCATGACCCTCACCCCTCTTCAATTGCTATGACCCTTGCCATGGCTCCGCTGGCGCCCTGTAGTTTTATGGGTAGTGCTACGATGAGGTATTTCTTACCTTCAACCAGTTGATCTAGATTGCTTAAATCCTCGATTATGTATATGCCATTTGAGAGCAATAGCTTATGAACTGCAAAATCTGTATGGTTATACGGTTCAATACCCAGCGTATCTATACCGATGGTTTTAACCTTATGCTCAACCACAAACTTACCAGCGTCAAAGGATAGACCTGGAAAGTCGTAGAGGAATTCCTTGGTGAATGCTCTCTTCTTCCACCAACCAGTCTCGATCAATATTATACTACCATCATACTCGGATCTCCACACCTTAGCCAAATCCGAGGCGGTTATCTCAGTTCCACTAAACTTCGGCCTAACTACATAACCATAACCAACAAGCTTTCCTAAATCAAGCTGATCAACCGTTATATTTGATTCAAGCATGTGGTACGGCGAATCAACATGCGTTCCAGTATGTGTAGCTGTCTGCATAAACTCAGCATTATAACCATCCCTAGATAATATACCCACAGGCTTAATATCAGGCAGTGGGTTAGTCGGCCAAACAGGCATATAGGTCCTAATAGATACCGATAGGTCATATATCCCTTTGATAGAGACCATCATCCTCTATGTTTCATTTCACTATTTAAGTTTTATTAGTTTCTCTGAGATAATTTTTAAAAATAGTAACATTTTATAAATAGATCAATGGGGGTAGAAAATACAGGCAGAGAATCTAACCTTAGAAAAGAACTAGGAGTTTGGTCGTTAACATTCTTGGCTATTGGTGCAATATTAGGACCAGCTGTGGCATACGTACCCGCCTACGTATTAGCCTATAGTGGGCCTTCGGGACTTCTATCGTGGCTTTCAGCCTTTATAATGCTCTTTATAACGGCATTAGTCTTCGTAGAACTTGGAACAATGTGGCCTAAAGCCGGTGCCGTGGCTTATTACCCATATCGTAGCAATGGAGCGCTTGCTGGCGTGTTAAACGGATGGCCAGCCTTCATAGGATATTCCCTAATAATGCCAGCAAGCCTAACGGCTGTGGTTGAATACTTAAGTTTCTACTTCCCATCATTATATGCTAACGGAGTTCTAACATACTTAGGTGTTATTGTGGCCATAATACTAGGCGTCATAGTCTTCATAATACATATGTATCACATAGGAATTCTAGGTAACATAAATAATGCATTAACATTGTTCAAAGCACTCTCCTTCCTAATACCATTAATAGCATTATTAGCCTATTTCAACCCAATAAATCTTAACAATCCTAAAATAGGTGGTTTTGCGCCCTTTGGTGCACCTGGCTTCTTTGCCGCAACAACAGCTACCGTGTTTGCATATCTAGGCTTTAGGCAGCCTGTGAATTACGCTGAGGAGGTTAAGAATCCCAGCAAAGATATACCCCTAGCCATAATGTTAGCTTTAATTATAACAATGATTTATTATATGATTGAGAGCTTAGCATTCCTAGGCGTAGTAGATAGAGGTATTGTAACAAGTGCTAGTTCATGGTCCTCTATAACAAACCTAGCATACCCGTATGTTACAGCTATACAAGTCACCAAGATGCCAGCAGCCAACGCCTTCATAGCAATTATCATCATAGCAGCTCTCGTAGCAGCATATACAGATGCGTTGATTTATTATGGTAGTGCTGCAAGGATTGGTTATGCTTTAGCTAAGTATGATAGAATGTTACCACAATTATTTACTAAATTGAATAGGCAAGGTATGCCGTTTTACTCAAATATATTAGTCTTCATAGTTGGTCTAATATACCTTGCATTATTCCCATCATTCGCTTCAGTATTCCTATTATTCACCGATGCCGTATTAATATCCTACGCACCAGCAGCGGTCAGCCTACTTGTCTTTAGAAAAGTATACCCAAATGAACATAGACCATTCAGAATGCCGATGGCAAGCATATTAGCTCCCATAGCATTCATAGTTAGTACATTATTAATATATTGGAGTGGTTGGCAAGCTGTCGAGATTTCCGTAATATCAGCCCTGGTGGGTCTATTTCTACTCTACTTCTATAACAAGTACGTAGGTGGTATTAAGAAGGAAGAAATATATGGAGGCTTATGGCTCCTAATATACCTACTAGCCTTAATGGCAGTGGCATACTTCGGAAGCACAAACCTAAACGTAATACCTTCGCCATGGGATACAGTTGTAGTTGTTGTGCTATCAATAATATTCTTCTATTGGGGCTACTACTCAGGCGTTAGGTATAATATGGCTTTATTAAAAACTACCAAGGAAACTAAGCAATAAATAGCCTTAATATGATTATATAAATTTAAAATAATACTACCATCTCTATCTTTCGATACTTTCCATATTCTTTAAAAATAATGGTAATATTTAAATAGTCTAAATTGTATAAAGATCGGGGGATAGAATTGGAAACCCAGACATGCGATTAAAACCGTTGAGTAAATACATCCTTAAATGCCCAAGGTGCGGTTATGAAGTTGAGCCTAGCCCATACATAATGAGATGTCCGAGATGTGGTGAATTACTTGATGCATCGATTATTGCTGAGAAAATTAGGATTAAGTGGGGTGAGTTACGTGGTAGGGGTGTTTGGAGGTATAGGGATTTACTCCCTGAGCTCAACGGCGTAATCACCATGAGTGAGGGGTCAACGCCACTAATTAGGCTTAGGGCTTATCCCAATGCCTATGTTAAGTTTGAGGGCGCCAACCCAACTGGGTCCTTTAAGGATAGGGGTATGACTGTCGGTGTTTCATTAGCCTCATCATTGGGTGTTAGGGGTATCATAGTTGCATCCACTGGTAATACCGCAGCCTCAGCCGCGGCTTACTCCGCAAGGGCCGGTATTGAGTGCATGGTTGTCCTGCCAAAGGGTGGTGTTGCTAAGGGCAAACTCGGCCAAGCATTACTACATGGCGCAAGGATTGTGGAGGTGCCTGGAACATTTGATAATGCGTTAGAGTATGTCCTAAGCACTGTTCTGGAAAGTGGTAGTGCGGGTAATGCCAGTTATTATCCGCTTAATTCTATAAATCAGTGGAGGTTGGAGGGTCAGAAGACGATTGCTTATGAAATTGTTGAGGAGGTCGGTGTGCCTGACTACGTGTTTGTCCCTGTGGGTAATGGCGGGAATATTTATGCTATTTGGAAGGGGTTTAGGGAATTGATGGAGCTCAATATAATAGACAAAATGCCAAAAATGATTGGTGTGCAAGCCTCAGGGGCCGCACCATTGGTCAAGTATTGGAGAGGCTTAGGTGAGGCTAGGGTTGATAAGCCAAGTACTGTGGCGTCCGCCATAAGGATTGGTAAGCCAATTAATTGGTATAGGGCCTATAGGGCTGTTAAGTACAGTAATGGCTTCTTTATCGATGCTTCTGACGATGAGATATTAATGACACAGAGAGTGCTTGGTAGGGAGGGGGTTGGTGTTGAACCGGCTAGTGCGGCATCGTTGGCTGGTTATATGAAGGCTTTAAGGGAGGGTGTGATCGATCCTAGTGATAATGTTGTTTTAATAGCCACAGGACATGCACTTAAGGATCCAGATGCGTTATTGAGGGATAGTGTTCACACGGTCAGTATATCATCAATTGACGAGCTCAAAGCACTAATCATGGGTAGATCAATCATTGATGTTTAGTGGTGTCTATTTATTATCAATAATAATTAGGTAAAATTTAAATAACCTATAAAGTACGTAATTTCGGCGATTATGTCCCTGGAACACAGGTAAGGAACAACTGGCGCAATGTCGTTGGTTCAATGCTAGGTTGGGGAATGGATGCCTATGACTTTGTTGCCTATGCCTTCGTTGCACCAATAATAGCTCCTCTATTCTTCGGTCAACTAGGTCATTTAGGCTCAATACTGGCTACGTTGGCCACCTTCAGCGTATCACTGGCTGTTAGGCCCCTTGGTGGTGTCTTCTTTGGTAACCTGGCTGATAAGTTGGGTAGACGTGGCGTTCTTTATATAACGATGCTTGGCGCAGGCCTTTCAAGTTTTCTAATGGGCTTCCTACCGACCTATGCTCAGGCCGGTATATTAGCGATAATACTACTAGTGATTCTAAGGTTTGTTGTTGGTTTCTTCCTTGGTGGTGAGTACTCATCGAGCGGTGTTATGGCTGTTGAAAGCGTTGCTAAGAGGAGGGGTTTGGCCAGTGGTATTATGCAGGCAGGCTTTGACCTCGGTATATTCGGCGTCACCTTCACCTACACCTTAGTCGCCACTTACCTGCCGCAGAGCGCCTTGAGTACTATTGGTTGGAGGATCGTGTTTTGGAGCGGTATTGTCACTACAATAATTGGTTGGCTATTTAGGAGGAGGTTCCTAACAGAATCCTTTGAATGGAAGAAGGCAGAGAAGGTTAGTGCTCCCTACAGGGTTTTATTCACGAGGTACTGGCTACCCGTAATAATGATCCTACTAGCTACCATGGGCTTCCTCTATGAGTACTACGTAATGCTTGAACTATCACCCTTCGTACTACAAACCGTACTTAACTACCCAGCTGCATTGGCAGGCCTAATACTGACTGTGCTCTCAGCAAGCGATGCGGTGGGTAGTGTCTTTGGTGGTGTACTTGTTGATTGGTTAAGGAGCTCTAGGAATGCGTTGCTCGTTACTGCATTAATAATTCTAGCCCTAATATACCCGACGATGTACGGTGTGCTCATGGCAGGTAATGGTTGGTTGGTACTGCTTTGGGACTTCATAGCAGTACTACCTGTTGGCGTTATGCAGGTCTACATTAGGGACTTATTACCACCAAGTGTTAGGTCAACGGGCGCTGGTCTCGCCTACAACGGTGGTACGTGGTTAGCAGCCTGGGCTGCCATAATAACAACAACGATGGCTGGCGCGTCCACAGAGGTTATGCCTTGGTTAAATGCCATAGTTATTAATACCGTGGTTGGCGGTGTACTGATAGTATTGAGCTACTTATTTTCTAGATTAGTTCGGTAATAATAAGGCTGGGTAACTTTCACTATTTTTAAAATTATCAATATCTCTATCTCTCTTGTTTTATTTCCATGATAATTTCCTAGTTAGACCGGGTATAGTGGTGCTTGTTCGAGAGCCGTTGTCTCATCGAAGCCCAGCGCCACGTTCATAGCCTGTACAGCTTGGCCACTTGCCCCCTTCATTAAATTATCAATTGCAGCCAACACTAC
>NZ_JBMFVA010000012.1:0-54443 GCF_049966235.1 Vulcanisaeta sp. | reverse complement strand
GATAGTAAGGCGCTACCTATTGGATGGTAATAAGCAGCGCCAACACCTGCGATAACAACGCCGATATACACAAGGAAAAGGTCGTGAATATAGAAGCCTATTGAAGAAAGCTCTATTGCAAATGTCCACAGGAGCATCCCAAGTGCCATGGCTCTCATATGTCCACCAAGCCACTTAATGCTCAAGGGCACTAATGGACTTGCCAATGCGGATATTGCCGCGTATAATGCCGATAATAATCCAATTATTGCATAATTAACACCAACCTGACTAAGTATTGGGAGTATTATACCGGGTATTAACCACATATTTCCATCATTAATGAAGTGTCCGATCGATGTTAGCCCAAGAATTGTTGCCCTATCTCTGCCCTTTCCTTCCTGCATCATTAACGTTTGGGTTACCCTAATGTCTTTTAAACCAATCGCGTTAAGTAATAAGTAATGAAATTAAGCCAACTAATCATTAATAATCGCGAAATACTCATAAACATGTTAGCATTAAGCCGCAGCTAATGGCAAAGGTAGTCTTCCTAATAATGAGCGATGATATAAAAATGGACCTCGCATTAACAATGGCAGCGAACACAGTGGGAACAAATAGGTACGAGGACTTCAAGGTTGTATTCTGGGGACCCGCCCAAGAGAGACTAATAAGACTTGAAGGACCTGCCAGAGACAACTTCGAGAAGTTACTAAGGGCTGGCGTAATCGATAGTGCATGCATTAATTACGCAAAGAACAAGAGGATAGACCAGGAACTAACGAAGATAGGTATTAAGCTGCATCCTGCTGGTGATAGGGTGGCATATTACATAAACAATGGGTATCAAGTGTTGGTATTTTAATTTTAAATTGAATACTAATTACCGAGATTTTATCAAACCCTCCTCAATCTCTCAACATTCTCCAGGTTTACCATACCTAATCTATTTCCATTTTGATCATAGGTATAGATCCTATTATCTTCTTCATCACGTACGAGCTTATGCTTACCACTGCATATTGGGTATGTATCACTTAAACCGCACATGCATATCCAAACTGATTCACCGTTGGGTGTTTTATATTGGTAGGGTCCCTTTGCCGTGTGAAGTATAACCCTCACGGTACTACGTGCGGATTACGTTATTAAAAAGGTTATTACTAAGTTCAGAAAAAAGTATGTATTATCGCCATTGAATAATAGCATAGTTAATACTAATTCTTTACTAATTATTAACGAAAATAGTGCGTCATTTAATGATTTCCCTAATTTCAGGGAGTTCCATTGGTGTCAAGTGTTGAGTTCTTAGGAAGGCTATCCTATTACCTAGGTTGCATGATTCAACTGGGTCCAGGTCTCGTATAATTCCAGTAATGTATGCTGCATTAAATGTGTCACCGGCGCCAATCGTAGTCACTATATTACTTGTGTCGTATGACTTACACCACTTAATTTTACCATTACGTACTAGGGCGGCGCCTCTACTACCCAACTTCACTATAGCAATAATACCAGTACTACCTGTAAAATTAGTCAGATTTTCCAGGTCGCCGAACAATCTCTTCATTTCATCCTCATTCATGAAGACGGTATTTGATAATCCAATTAGGCTGATTATTAAGTCCCTATTATTAATGGCAGGTCCTACATCGAGAAACACCTGGACTGAGTGTTTATGAGCAGTTCTAATCGTCTCAATAAATGTATTAACGATGCCTACTGTGAATGAGGCATAAAAACCATTGATGTATATAGCCCTTGAATTCTTAATTATGTTCTCATCAATATCATCAACGGTTAATTCCCTGCCAACACCTAGGTATCCCATGAATGCATGTCCATTATTAGTAATGATATTATTGGATATTGTTACAAAACCATGCACCCTCTTTATAAAGCCTGTATGTATACCATTGTCGTTAAGGTATTTAATGAGAATATCTGAGAATGGGTCATCACCAACCTTATCAATAACAGCGACATTGAGGCCCAATTTACGGGTCACTAAGGCCGTTGTGCATGCACCGCCAGGCGATAACGCGATTATATCTGATACTGCAATATCACCTACCTTAATAGGTAATTCCCCAACCCTATAATAAATGTCCAATACGCAGTCAGAGAGAATGACTAAATCAAACTCATTGTTTCCCATGCTCCCACGCACCAATGCTAATTCCCCTGCCAGTCTCAACACCGATTAAGTACCAGGTGAGGGATGCTGCGAATCCAACACTAAATATTACGGCCGCCAATATTAAGTATGAACTTACTGGTAGGTAGGATGATAGGAATATCACGGGTATGGAACCACCCAGTGATATAACCCTAACAATCGCAGTATAGGAACCCCTACGCCTAGTTACCCAATACTCAGATTTCAGTGTATCTTCAGTTAGGAAGTATGTATTTATGAGAATTGAGAATAGTATGAATAGTATCCAGAAGATGTATTGGGCGTTTATGAGACTCCTTATTAGTAGTAAAATAAGCATTGAGGTAATTAGGGATCCTATTGATGAGAGAAGTAACAATGACTTTCTGCTAATGGTATCAGCAAGCATACCTATGGCGATTCCTGAAATGAGTGATGATATTGAGAATGCAAAAATAAGCCAATTAGTGAGGTTTGGGAAGTAATACGGTCCAAAGGTCAGTACTAATAGTGTGAAGCCCGTTGTGTATGACCAGCCAATTAAACCGCCTATGGCTATCCTAGTTGTTAATGATGGTAACCTTATTGTGATATTACTATTTCTATTCTTTATTAGATCAAACCTGGAATTATCATAGGGTAATCTCCTTGCCCTAAGCCAGTATGGTGATTCAGGGATTAATGACCTAAGTAGATAGAGTATTGGTATTACTATGAGTATTGTTAATCCAAGTGCGAGCTTTTGAAGAATAATGGATGATATGTTGATTAAGACCAAGGCAGTTGCTAGGGCGCCACCAAGGTTAGTGAAGTTAAGTATTAGGTAAACAATCCTACTCCTGATTCCGCTTGGGAAGTACTCATGGGCTGAGATCATCACGGTATTATACTCACCACCAACTGCAAGCATTAATATTGCGAGGGAAATCAGTAAAATCACATAGTTAATACTGAATATCAACCCCATGGAGCCAATTATGTACATTATTAATGATATGTAAAGGCTCCTCTTCCTACCAATGGTATCTGAGAGAGGGCCCATCAAGGCGCCACCCAGTAACAACCAAAGTGGTGGCCATATTGATAGTAAGGCTATTAAAGGCCTTGGTACTGAGACCCAGTTTGAGGCAATATAGGCTATGGAATATATGTAAGCCTCAATCATAGTACTTATTGAAAACACAGTAAACACTAACGTATGAATTCTACTCCATTTCTCAGACTCAATCATCATAATAGGATAACTATCCTATTTATAAGCTATACCAAAACACCATTATTGGCTCTATCGAAAACATAGGCACAATATTTTATTGCTCAACGATCAGATTCCGCAGATGATTGGCGGTTTAGTAAGATTTTTTGTGTACAGGAAGTTTTTTAGAATGCATGGTGATGGAGGTCTGATATGTGAAAATTACCATGGCATAGTAAATATGTGGGTATTACATTGAGGATAATTGTGGAAAGTAAGACTAGGGAAATGCATGGGACAGGGCAGATAAAGAGTTTTATTGCATAGGTTCGCCTACTCATCGTGAAGTTAAACCTTGATAGGAATTGGATTGATTTTACTATTGAGAGTGAGGATGATTTGTACGTCATTTACCTATTGATTGATCCTGGTGATATTATTTATGGCTGGACCGTTAGGGAATTTAGAGGTAGGGAAGGTTCCAGGGGTGAAAGGATTAGGATTTACGTTGGTCTTAAGGTTGAGAACCTGGAGTACCACGCTTTCAGAGGTACGCTTAGGGTTAGAGGTGTGCTTATTGAAATTCCCGAGTGGTTTGAGGGTGCCAAGGGTAGTCACCACACAATGGAGTTATCCTATGGAATTGAGTATAGATTAGTTAAGCCCAGCGATATTGATAGGGGATTCATTAATAAGGTCCTGGAGATGTTCAGTGGTGCATCAATAAGTGTATTGCTGGTTTCGGTCTCTATGGAGGAGGTTGCGGTTGCCCACATTCGTAGATTCGGTAGGGAGTTACTTGGGACAATACCAATACAAGGTGGTGGTAAGGAGGGTGAGGACTCGCTTGATAGGTTTAGGAGATCCCTTAGGAACGCACTTACTCAGGTTAAGCAGTGGGTACAGGTTAGGAGACCTACGCATATCGTGGTTGTTGGTAATCATATGACACTTTCAATGGCTAAGGACGTGATTAATGAGGAATTGGGTAAGTTGGGGATACAGGCTATTTATCATGAGCAGGGTGAGGGTGGTTTAGCCGGTATTTATGAGTTTGAGAGGGTTGGTGTTGATGTTCTTAGGAAGCTGAATATAAGTCTTGGACAGGAGTATGTGGATGAAGTATTTAGTAGGTTAGGTATGGGTAATGGACTGGTCGCTGTGGGCGTCGATGAGGTTAGGAAGGCGCTTGAGTTTGGTGCTGTGGAAACCCTGATTGTTCTTGATGAGACGTATAAGGAAAAAGGTTATGAAATGAGGAATTTAATTAGCATGGTATTAAGGACTAGGGCTAACCTAGTGATAATACCATCAAGTACTGAGAGCGGTGAGAGATTGAGGAGTATTGGTGGTATAACTGCGCTATTGAGGTTCCCTATTTCTTCTCAGACTTAGTTCCCTCAGTCTTTGTTGGTTCCTGGTTAATTATTTGCGTTATCTTATCATAAGCCTCTAGGATTAGCACCATTGATCTAACAAGCTCATTTATTCTATCAATGTCCTTGGTCTCCTTAAGCTCATTATTTATCATAACAAGTCTTTCATATAGCGTATTCCTAATGTCCATAAGGCCGTACCTAATCATGACCTCCTTTTCCTCAGCATCAGACTTGACAATTACCACGGGTCTATCACAATTAGCGCAGTAATACTCACCAGTCTTCAACTTAAGCAATGGTGTTCCGCAGACTGGGCATGTATAACTCGTCAGCGTCGCCCCAGCCCTAATCAACTGAGCCATCTTCTTAGCAACCAAATCCCTACTACTAACATTCACGATGCCTAAACTAACACAACCTGCTTATAAACCCAACGAAGCAATGCCCAAGTTAAGTATTTTAAACCTTGAATAGGTTCTTCGTTAAGTGATGAGTGACATGCCATGTGACTGGTGATCGATCCTGGGGTACCTGACCATACCTGCACTAAGGAATAAGGTTAATAGAGTCTAATTACATGCGGCATCCGTGGAGTATAGAGTATTTGGTAAGACCGGCATTAAGGTATCCATAATGGGCATGGGTACTTACTACGACCCAGGCTGGATAATACTATCAAGGCTCGGGATAAGGCCTGGCTACGAGAGGAAGCTCAGGGCCCTTAGGGTTGGTCTGGATGGTGGAATTAACTTTATAGATACGGCGGAGATTTACGGCTCGGAACCATTGGTTGGCGAGGCTATCAAGGATTTCAACAGGGAGGATTTGTTCATAGCCACTAAGGTCTGGCCAACGCACTTGAAGTACGACGTCGTTATAAAGGCTGCGAAGAGGAGCCTTGAAAGGCTCGGTGTTAAGTACGTAGACCTATACCAAATACACTTCCCGAATAGGAGGATTCCAATCACGGAGACCATGAGGGCCATGGAGTACCTAGTCGATACCGGATTAATAAGGTTCATTGGACTAAGCAACTTCAATCTCAACCAAATAATCGAGGCGCAGGGCGCCCTTAAGAAGTATGAAATAGCCTCCATACAAATGCCCTATAGCCTAATGGATAGGGCCATCGAGAAGGATATAATACCCTACGCCAGGAAAAACGGAATGGCCGTAATAGCCTACTACCCACTTGGCCATGGCAAACTCATTAGGAGCATTCCAATGGGTATCATTGAGTTGGTTAGTAAGAATCATGGACCAAAGACACCTGCCCAGATAGCCCTTAACTGGATAATCACTAAGCACGAACATGTATTCCCAATACCCAGGGCCTCAAATCCTGATCACGTAAGGGAGAACCTTGGTGCCGTGGGCTGGAGATTGAGTCAGGAGGAGATTGAGAAACTGGAGAACATTAATTTATAATAAATTTTGAGGAGATGTTGAAGAAGCCATAAATAATTAAGGACCACGTAATCCACGTGAGTCTCATAGATAGGAGAAAGTTCATAAAGCTATTATTAGCGGCAGGTGGTCTCGCCGCGTTAGGTGGTTATGTAAGTAATCAGTTAACTCAGGTTAATAGTGAGAGCACAGGTACACCACAACCACCGCTTAATTCGCACATATCCGCCGTAAGGAATTACACGGGCATAAACACAACATCCATTAATACGCCTAATCTGCCGTATTTTCATACTTTCTTCTATGCAGAGATTGCATTACTTCTCCCGCTTTTAAAGGGTCATTTAGTGAGGGTTTAATAATGAAGTTGCTTATTCTAATCACTGGCTCAACGTTGGATCGATTATTAACATTAGGCACAATAACCCTTGGCGCAGTGAGCATGGGGCATGAGGTTGCCATTTATGCCACCCAATCAGCATCCTTTGTCTTCCTTAAGGATTACGCAGATAAGATTGGTAACTACACAGGTGATTCCTCGCTGGGTATGTTAATTAATGGTGTCATTAATGGTTATAACAATGCCGTAATTAACGGTAAATTTTTCAAGTGGCATGAGATGATTAGGCAGGCCAGAGAGATCGGTAATGTGAAGGTCTATGTCTGTACCCAGCCCTTTGAGTTGGCGGGTATTAAGGTTAATTTAGGTGGTTTTCTTGACATTGTTGATGAACTGGTTATGATTGGTAAATACATTGAATTGCTTGAGTGGTGTGATAAGTCGGTCTCGCTTTGAATTTAAATAAATTTATTTAAATTTAAATGAATGTTAAACTGTGCAAAAACAGCACTGATTTAAGGCTATATAAAGCGTTACGTTGGTATAATGCCGTGAAATTCATGAAAGTAAGTAATGATAGGTACATATTAGATGCCAGGGGTTATGCCTGTCCATACCCACAGGTCTTTACGTTGAAGGTTATTAAGGAGTTGAAAGAGAACTCGATAATAGAGGTTCTCGTTGATAACCCAGCGAGTTGTGATAACGTTCCAGCGGCTGTTAGGAAGCTTGGTCACGAGGTTCTTGAGGTTAACCAGGAGGGTAATTACTGGAGGATTGTGGTTAGGAAACGGTGATTAAGATGAGGGAGGATAGAATAAGTGTGTTTAGGGAAAGGTTGGATAAATACCTGAATCTTGGAATTAACTTGCTATCCCTTGCCATTGGTTGTTCAGTTAAGGTTGACCTATACGATACGTTGTACCCAGCCCTCTCACTTGTTAACAATGAGATAGCTAAGTTGAACATAGAGATACAACCAAGGGAGGATGTAGCCGTGCTAAGGAGTAATGGTGATTACTCATTGGTCAGGAGGATATACGATATAAGTGGTAATGGTGTGAATAAGGATGAATTAATTAGTATTAATCCATTAGTGGCATTATTGCTATTGCAGGTTCACCAATCACGTGCATCATCACCGAAGGAATTTGCAAGTTCAATAATAAGCCTATATAGGAGGTTAGGGAGTTCGCCGGTTCGGGTTAGGATTGGTAAGGGTCACTCAATAGTCTCGACTAAGGAGAAGGCTGAGTTTGCCCTTATCGACTTCATAGGTACGAAGAGCGGTAATGAGTACTTATTGGCTAATAATGATACAATACAGATAATTGACCCGACAGAAGACCCAGGTAGTTATAGGCAGGTGGCTACCGCAGTGAGCAATGCATTAAATGATTTATTCATAAAGGGTGTATATAGGGGTATAACGATATACCCAGTCTACGATGCACCAATTGAGGATTTAAGGGAGAAGTTAACGAGGAGCTTTAAGGAATTTAGTAGTAAGTGGGACTTTCAATTAAATGCTGATGTTATACAACCAAGGGTTAACTATCTATTGATGGGCGCAACCGTGGTTGGTACATTAGATAAGGAACCACCAATGTTTTATGATAATATTAAGGCCGGTTTTAAGATACTCGTCACTAGGTCATTTGGCGAGCTTTCCATAATATCTACGTATTTAACGACTCACGTTGATGAATCAATAATGGATGAGCTTGAACGTAATGTTATGAGTATTGAGGATCTTGAGAAATTGAAGACTAAAATAATGGACTCTCTCTCAAGACCTAACATCGAGATAGCCAGAGTGATAAGTAAGTACTTACCTGAAATAGGCGAGGCGTTTAGAGAGGACGAGCATATAGCGGCCACGGTAGACGTATCGGGACCCGGCATATTCGTATTTAAGGAATTAGCTGAGCAGGCTAATGTAGATGTTGCTCTGTACAACATACCATTAATATCACCTGAAATTGCGAAATTCGCTGCTGAGCACTACATAATCACCGATGCCACGGCGGGTACTAATGGAGCTATAGCAATCGTGGCTAGTAAGGACGTTATTGATTCGTTGATTAGGGATTTGAGGGGCATTGAGGATGTGCAACCCATGGTAATTGGCGAGGTCATGGGCAGGGGGTCTGGCAAGCTATTCGTGCCAGATTACATAACAAGGTATATAACGAGTAAATCATTATTAATGAAGCTCACTATGAACATCGACGTATTAAGAAGCCTAAGGAGGCAACAAGTCAGGTGCGAGAAGGTAAGGGTTGAGGCGAGGGTCCTTGGTAATGTGCAGGGTGTTGGATTTAGACCAACACTACGTAGGCAAGCTCTATCCCTTGGATTAACCGGGTATGTGAGGAACCTTCTAGACGGCTCGGTTGAAGTAGTTGCTGAGGGTTGTAAGGAGGATGTGATGGCGTTTATCGAGTGGATTAGGTCGAGCCCTGTTGGTTCAGTTCAGACTATAAATTACATGATTAAGCAATATTATGGGGAGTTCAACGAGTTCGAAATAAGGTAGTTAACCTGATGATCAGTCATGCACGAACCATGCCTTATAAACTTATTGGCTCAGTTAGTAATCAGCACACGCATAAGCATTTTTATGCATGCCATTAATTATGTGTGAATAATATGACTAGTGTTATTGATGTTAGGGGTTTTCAATGTCCAACGCCGGTTACAATCGTCGCCAATGCGGTGGATAAGGCTGAGGCAGGATCAACACTTACGGTAATAACGGACGACTTCATATGCTTCATGATGATACAGAGGATATTGAAGATTCTCAATGTGGAGATTAGGGAGGCCGTGCAGTTGGATGATGGTAATTATAGGATAGTCGTTATTAAGCTCCATAAAGGCACTCAATAATCTATGATTAGCACTGATTTTAATTCCCAGTAAATACGTATATTCAATGCCAACAATGGCCTTTAAGGTGCTTTATGATGGATCATTATTTAGCGGATTTACGGGTGGTACTAACTCCATTGAGTATTATCTGAGGAGGGCCATTAGGTACTTCATTAAGGACTTTGGGTTAAGTAAGGCCTCAAGGACTGATCCAGGGGTTAGTGCCGTTGGTAATGTAATTTCGATAAAATATGATGACGGCATTAGGTTGATGCCTGGTATGTTAAATTCCAGGTTGCCGAATGGGATTAGGGTGTGGGCTTGGGCTGAGGTTAGTGATGATTTTCATGCAAGGGCTGCTGTGTCTAGGACGTACGTTTATGTAATGCCTTGGCTCTACGAGGATGTTGATCTAATGAGAAGGGCGACGGAATTATTTGTGGGTGTTCATGATCTGTCTAATTTCCAGGTTAAGGATAGGGGTGTGCCGACCACGGTAATGATAAGTAGCGTTAATGTTGAGAGACTTGGTGATTACCTGGTTTTTACTATTGTTGGTAAGGGATTTAGGAATAAAATGATTAGGAAGATTGTTAATGCAATTAGGATGGTTGGCATAAGCAACTTAACACTGGATGAGCTAAGGGATTTAATAGAGTTAAAGGTTAGGAGACCAATACCTCCTGCATCACCTTATGGACTATTATTACTAAGTGTTAGTTATGGTGCTAAAGAACCAAAGTGGATCTTACATGATGATGGTGTCTCATACGCAATTAATTATCTAGTTAATAGGTGGCATAATTCATTATCGAATTCATTTGTTATTTTAAAAATTCTTCATGAATTTATGGATATAAATAAATTATTTATTCATATTTAAACATAACATGGACCAAATGTTTAAATAATAAATAAAATAATAGTAAACGGGAGTTTTGTGGCATATTTCGACATTGAAATGGCCTGTAAGGAGGGTTTTGGTGAACGTAAGCTAGTCTCCATGATTCAACAACGGATTAATTCCCTATCCTGGGACCTAGATACTAACGAGCAGGATTTCCTTACGAGCTATGCTTATCAAGACTTAAGATACTACCTATTATATAAGTTCGGATTGCTTAACCTAGATAGTGAAAACGCATCCTTTGAATTATGTAAGAGGATTTTAAGGGATGAGGATTCCATTACGAAGATTGTTGATGAATGGTTTAGTTGGTGGATGGTTAAGTGGAGACAGAGGGTTAAGTTAGTATTCAGTGAGAGTGAGCAGGTGAATTCTGATGATAATACGAGCTTAATGGCTAATGTTGATAGTATTCTTAAGAATATTCCGAAGAAACTAATCGAGAAGTTACGTAGAGAGATTGTGATCGAACTAATAAGGCAGAACGAGATTTGCAGCCTTGATGTAGTTTCTGATTTTATATTAAGGACGACGCTTAATGATCTTGTTAATGAGTATGGAAAGGATGGAATTATAAAACTAATAATTACTGATATAACGAGCATACGCCTAAGATTATTAAGAAGAATAATGGAAGTAAAGGATTCTAATCAACCGCTCGTAATTCTTAGGGTTAAGATTAACTCATCACAACCATACCAGGGAGCACAATAACAATAATGACCACTTACTATAAATCATATAGGAAAGGAATGATTAAAGTAGCCATTGCATATCCATCTAGCATAAGGGTTGCGCTCCAATCATTATCAGTGCATATAATCCGGAAATTACTGAGTGAGTATCCTAATGTATATGCAGACTTCGTATTCATAGGCAATAATGGACAATCCATAACAAGATCACTTAAGGATTTTGATGTGGTTATCTTCTCTGTGCATTATGAGCTTGATTACCCACGCATACTAAAGATGATGGAGATTAGTGGCATAAACCCATATAGCTCTCAAAGAGGTATTAATGATCCATTAATAGTAATGGGCGGTCCAACGCTAATAGCTAACCCTGAACCCATGGCGCCCTTCGCTGATATAATACTTATTGGTGATGCTGAGGTCTTAATTCCCAAGTTCATGGAGCATTACATGGAATACGGTAAGGATATTGAAGAATATGTAAATCTAACTGGTTTTTACATTCCATCACTTGGTAAGCATATTGTAAGTAAGGCGTTTGTTAAGGACTTATCATATTCCATAAAATTAATTCATGATACTGCAATTGAACTAGGCCTCAGTAATGTTAAATCAGTATTCAGTCATTCAGCAATACTTGAGGTTATGAGAGGTTGCCCGAGAGGTTGCCTATTCTGTATGGAGGGTTTCATTGGAAGACCTGTTAGGTATGCTAACATCAATTCAATTAAGAATATAGTGCTTAGAGATGCTAATAAAGATAAGAAAATAATTAACGGAGTATCACTAATGGGGCTTTCCGTAACTGATCATCCAGGCTTTAAGGACTTAATGGATTTTCTTGTGAATAACCTAGGGTTGAGCGTGTCAGTTCCTTCCCTACGTGTTGATTCTCTAGATGAAGATACGATTAAGTTAATTGTAAGGGGCGGCCAAAAAGTCCTTACTATAGCTCCTGAGTCAAGTGAGAGATTAAGGAGGGCATTAGGTAAAGGTTTCTCTGATGATGATATTGCTAGCATCGTTATAAGTGCGATGAATGCGGGTATTGATCACATGAAGCTTTACTTCATGGTTGGATTACCCGGTGAAACTAATGATGATGTGGAATCAATAATAAACTTACTACTAAGACTTAAGAGACTTGGTATTAAATATTCTCTCTCGGTTAATCCATGGATACCTAAGCCACATACCCCATTACAGTGGCTGCCAATGGCTAGTGATGATGTGATTAATAGTAGGGTTAAGGTTTTGGAGGATTTACGAACATACATTGAATTCTCAACATATAATATACTTGATGCTAAGATTCAGGCTTTATTATCGCTTGGGGATAGGGATGTTGGTGACCTGGTATTTGAGGCTTCATTAACAGGGCTCGATAGGGGTTCCTGGAGGAGACTACTTAGGAAATATGAGAATTTACTTAATAAGTACGTATATTCATGGAAGCCACTTAATAGTGAGTTGCCCTGGAGTCACATAAGGATTCCAGGTATTGAAGAACAGAGTCTCAAGGTATTATTACTTAGGTACCTTAAGGAAGTTAATATCAGTATTTCAATTAATTAAAATAATATTATTTAAAATTGAAATAGCTTCAAGATAAATCAAATAATAATTATAATATATAACTAGGTTTAAATAGTATATTTAATTTTAAATAATATAGTTACTTTATTTACGTAAATCTTTTAAATTAAATCATTAGCGCCACTGTGGTGAACATATGACCTGGAATGGTGTGCACTTTAATCTGAACACAATAATACCCTGGTACGTCATACTCATATGGATACTGCTCTATTTCGCATTACTCGCATGGGCCTGGAGACCAAAGGAGGGTAGACCCTTCGGTAATTTCAAGACCATTGACTTCGTTTACGTAGCATTAATAGCTGCATTACTTATCGTCTATAACTTCTTTATATCACCATTAATACCTAAGGTTGGTACAGTAACAACATACTTCTATTACCCAATCATTGGCGAGATGTTCCTGGTAATGTTGGCGGCAGCCCTAGTTGGTAAACCTGGTTCTGCAGGATTAACAATGTTCATTTACACTCTTCTCTCTGATATTATTCATTATGGCTTCGGCGGTGAACCATTCTGGTTCCTTTATGAGGTTACGTCGTATGCCGCAATAATTGATCTATGGTTAATATATAGGGGTAGGTATTACATGATGCCATTTAGAGGCGTTTTTAAGGGTGCAATTGGTTCTAAGACGGGTGATAGTGAATCTGTAGCTAGTGAGGAGTTAGAGGAAGAGTTGAAACCTGCTAAGGCGTTGTTCATTATTGATGCCGTATTGGGTGGTATCACTATATCAATAGCATACCCGTTCTGGTGGAGAGGTTTCTGGGGACCATTCGTACTTGGAATCTCGTATACACCAAGTTTTTGGTTCATAACAACCGTAGCCAGCATAGGTGCTGGTATTGTACTTGGTCTCGTGGTTGCCCCATTCATTTACTATATTAAGAAGGTACTGACCTAGGGGGATGTATGGCAAAAATCATTAAAATCAATAACCTCTTTGTTCGTTATTTTGGTTCCGATAAACCTGTTCTTAGGGGCTTATCACTTGAAATTGAGGAAGGTGAATTCGTGCTCCTTGTTGGTAGAACAGGCTCTGGGAAATCCACGTTGCTTAACGTAATAAATGGCGTTATACCAAACATAATAAGTGCGACCGTTAGGGGTTCAGTTAATGTGGCTGATCATGATCCAAGAAAAACCCCCGTCCATGAGATGGCTACAATAGTTGGCACTGTATATCAAATACCCGAAAGTCAAATTTTCTCATTGATTGTTGATGATGACGTGGCTTTTGGACTCGAGAATAGAGCTATTGAGCCTGAGGAAATGAGAAGAAGAGTTATTGAGTCCCTTAAATTGGTCAATCTTACACATAAGATGAAGCACCCAACATTCCTTCTAAGTGGTGGTGAGAAGCAGAGGCTCGTTATTGCTGGCGTTCTCGCTGTTAAACCTAGGATTTTGATTCTTGATGAACCAACATCAATGCTTGATTCCGTTGGCGCCGAGCAGATCTTTGGTCTTGTTAAGAAACTGAATGATGAGGGACTTACAATTATCATGAGTGAGCATAGGGTTGAAAGGGTTATCGGCATGGTTGATAGGATTATTGGTCTTAAGGATGGAGTCATATACATTGATGATGAACCACATAAGGCTGTGGCTAAGGACCTAACTAAGCTTGGTATTGAGGAGCCGCAGGTAACCACGCTATATAGGATGATCAATAAGAACTCGGATTACTATCCAATATCTGTTGAGGAATTTCTTGAAATTGGAGTGGCAAATAAGTTGGAAATTATTAGTAGGCATGAAGACGATAATAACACTAATATCGCTGTTTCAGTAAATAGCGTGAGATTCACATACCCAGGCAGCACACAGGAGGTTCTTAAAGGTGTTAATTTAGAAATACGTGATGGCGAAGTCGTAAGTGTTATAGGACCTAATGGTAGTGGTAAATCAACACTAATGTACTTACTTGCAGGCATTTATAGACCGAGTACTGGTTACATTCAAGTCTTTGGACGGGATTCCACGAAGTTAATCGGTAAGGATAGGGTTAGATTAATTGGCTATGTATTTCAGGATCCTGATCAAATGCTTCTTTCAAGTACTGTTAAGGGTGAGTTGGAGTTTACGCTTAAATTAGCAGATATTCGTGGTAAGGAGGCCGAGGATAGAATCAAGAGGATAACTAATTACCTGAATATTAGTGATTTACTTGATCAAAGTCCACATAAGTTATCTGTAGGACAGAGAAGACTTGTTAGTGTTGCCTCTGTCCTTGTGGCCGAGCCTAGGATTTTGATTCTTGATGAACCAACAAGGGGCCTTGATAATGCAATGAGTATTGCATTAATGGACTTAATATTAACAATAAAGGAGGAGAGAGGTATGACACTAATCATGGTTACCCATAATATGAGACAGGTTGGGGAATACAGTGATAAGGCGTTTGTTATGTATGATGGAACTGTGGCATTTAGCGGAACGCCAGAGAAGGTTTTTGAGGAGTCACATAAGCATCCTGAGTGGGGTATATCTCCGCCTCAGGTTTTTGAGGTTACGCGAAGTATCGGTAAACCAACAGCCAGCATGAGGAGGGTGAGAGCGAATGTTGCTTAGCCAATTACTGTATAACCCAGCTGTTAATTGGATAATAACATTAGTAATACTTCTTTACGGTCCGATACTGGTTGTTTACCTAATATTCAGGCTCATTGGTTTTCAAGGCTACATGTCATTGTTTAGGTTTATTGAGGGTAAATCAATAATTTATAGGATGGATCCCAGAACTAAGATACTGCTCTCGATAATAATTACGACTGTTGCCGCAATAACGATTTGGTGGATATCGGCAATAATGTTTATAGCCGTCATGGCATTATACGCATTACTAAGCAATATTAGGGAGAAGCTCAGGGTAGCGCTACCCCTCATACTGGCCTCATTTATAGGAACTGCATGGACTGAATCCATATTTGCCCCATACTCATACCTACATATTATATTTCACCATGTAACGTTCCTATACGTATTTCCACAATCACTTTCGGTGCTTGGCATAACCCAGGGAACTGGAACATTCTATGTACCGTACCTTGGCTACGTTAATAACCCAGTTGGTTTAACATGGGAGGGCATTATATATGGCTTACAAATAACGTTTAGGGCCGTGGCGGCAATAGCCTCTGGGCTACTGCTCATCTTCAGTACTCCACCTTCGGATATACTCAGATCTCTCGAAAAAAGCGGTTTGCCTATCGAACTTGGATTCACATTATTACTCGCTGTGAGTTCTGTGCCTAAGGTGCTTGAGAACTCCATGGTAGTTCTTAACTCACTGAGGGCTAGGGGGATTGACTTCAGGCCTAGGAGTAGGAATCCAGTGGCATTTATTGGCGAATCATTATTCATAATTAAGATTGTGGTAATGGCGCTCGTGGGTATAGTAATACTAACGCTCAGGGATGCCAGGCAGATAGCCATTGCAGCTGACATAAGGGCATTTAGGGCTTATAGGAGGAGGACGTATTACAAGGACATTAGGATGAATAGGATTGATTATATAGTACTTGCATTACTAATCGTGTTGCTAATTGCCGGTATTTATATCTCTGGGCTTCCTGGCATGGGTGCCGTGCCATACAACCCATAATAGTTATTAATATGGAGCTAAGTATTTATTATGAATGAGTAGGCGTAGGTTTGAGGTGGCGCCATTAAGTATTTACGGGACATCGACAATAGGTGTATATATATTTACAAATAATACCTTAACTATTGTTCCCATGGATGTTCCTGATAAGGTAATTAACTCAATAAGAGATACGCTAGGTACAACAGTAATTAAATCATCACTTGCAAAATCACCATTGATAGGTATATTCATGATTGGAAATGACAATGGTGTATTAGTACCAAGTATAGTAACTGAGGATGAGGTAAATGAGTTAAGAAAGAATGGTCTTAACGTCTCAGTAATACGCACGAGATATACCGCAGTTGCAAACCTGGTATTAACGAATAGTAGGAAGACCGTGGTATCACCAATCATTGAAAAGGAATATATTGATTTAATAAGGGATACATTGGGTACGGAGGTTATTATCGATGAGATCTGCGGAACCTACTTGGTTGGTTCAATAGCAGTGGCAAACGATAGAGGTGTTTTACTAAGCCCTGAGGCTAGGGATGAGGATGAGAGGAAGATTAGGGATTACTTCGGATTGCCAGTTAATGTAGGTACTGTAAATAGGGGTAGGAGTTTCCTCAGGGGTGGGCTTGTCGTTAATAACAATGGTGGTCTAGTGGGTAGTGATACCACGGGCTTTGAAATAGTTAGGATTATGCAGGCACTAGGCGGTGCATGACCATGGCATTACCTAATTAATTCCCTGGCCTTATTAATGCATTCCTCACCAAGCCCATGTATATTTCTCAATAACTCACTTATCAATTTCTCAACCCTAACCTGCAACTTACTTGGTATTACACCCATACTTACATATGATATGTACTCATCATAGTCAATAACCCTGGCCTCATTAGAATCCCATCTCTTAACAATATCAACCACAAGGTCAATATAAAGTACATTACCTCCTGTGTACTCAATAGGCGTATTAATATTCACATAAATGCCCTTAGGTCTCAAGGAACGATCTGCATAAACATGAACTAGGTACTCACTACCCACTGATGAACAGGTTATTGCAATATCACCCTCCTCCTTAGGGAGCCCAAGGCCATCAAGATAGCCACCACCCCTCAACCTACGCAATAAAACAATATCACCAGGCTCAAGCTTAAGTGCATCAGCAATACCAAGCCTAATAACCTCACCACTAGGCTTAATATGCACAATACCAACCCTATGCCTTCTACTCATCAACTGCCTCATGAACTCCGCACTAAACCCAGCCCTATCATTACAATGACTAAGGAATGACTCAACGAAATCGAGTAATGTAGTGCGTCTTCTCAGTGTCTTATATGTGTGATGTCCCATTATTGTTGGCATGACGTTGTTCCTAACATTATCAAGCAGGAGTTTAGCCCTGCCATTAAGCATGATCTCAGTAATACACTCGCCATCCTGAAGCACAGTGTATGGTGAGGATGACCTACTTGCAGCATTTACCTCATTGAATATACTCAATGCTCTTTCAGCCTCTCTAGCAGCCTCATTCTCAGTTAGGAATTGGGCACTACTTCTCCACTTAATGCTATATCCACTTAATTTACTGACATACTTAAGACCAACCTTAAGAAGCACTTGCCTAGCCTCATACTCCCTGATATGCCTACTAAATAATACTGTACCACTACCCGGTACTATCGAGACATACTCCGTATCGACCCTAATACCAGGCATTGCAACAAGTTCATCGCTTGGGTAAACCCTCGTTTTACTTATGATTATTGGAATCACATCACCATCATTATATGCATTACCTGGCGCTCTAAGCACGGCCTTAATGCCATTGCCAATATCGACAAGGTAATTACCATTACTAACATTAACAATACCCATTATAACTCTATGAAGCGGAACAACGGACTTCCAAGTTAAGGCTTCATTCTCAACAACCCTGAGCAGGTTATTAACGACATCATTAACCACACCACACTTACCCATTACCGTTAACGCTCCAGGGATCCTCTCGGAGTCCTTAATTGTAACGTCAGGCGCAGAATTATCAACATTGATACTAAACCTACTGATTATCACGTCAGAAGCTTGCGCAATGGTATAACCAAGATCAAGCGCTAACTTACTAATTGCAGTCGCGTATTTACCCCTAATCCTAACCCTATAGCTATATTTACTCACAGAAAATTGACTTATCAAGGGCTAAAATAATTTACGACCATGTAATTTAACGGCAAATACCATACTTAATGTACGAGGCAATTATTAAGCCAAGAAACAACACTGAGATTGCTAATGGGAATGCAAGTATAAGCGTTGAACCAATGACTGGCTGCCTAACGGCCATGTAAACAGATAGTGGTAAGCAAACTATGAAAAATAGAACCATAAGTACACTAAATATGATACGCCATTTACGCTCCTCAGTACTTTGTATCCTCGGCGGCTTAACGGCAACAAAGGAAAGCACTAGGAATACTAAAAAGGCCACCAACCCTATGAAATTAGTCGTGTTAATTATCCATGTAATTAAAAAGAACACAGCAACGACTAGGTAAACAATCATAAACCTCCTACTCATTACGGCATTACCGCAATTAAACCCTTGACTACTCATATACTAAAGTAATGAACAATACTCAATTAAATGTTTCCCCATTAACTGGTTCCCGAAATACTCTTTGCAAGGTTTACAAGAGCCTCTATGTCGGGTAAGTCCCTCCTGACCTGGTCAGACCTTAACCTTGCCTCATGAAATCCCTCAACGTGTAAAAACCACGCTCGTCCCCACCACCACCTAACCTCCCTTCTGCTAAGCCTATCGGCAGTATTATCCACTGCATCAAATAATAGCTGTGCCGTCCACCTACCAATCTCAGAGGCTTTCTTTGCCTCATCTAGGCCTAGGGTTATGGCTATTGCCTTAATGGCCTCCTCAGCGGCCTTGTAAAGCTTCTCGCTGGCCTGCACAGGATCCTTGCTAATGAGTTCCCTACCCTCATTTAGGAATTTCTCGGCAAGTTCAAGGTGAGCTTTACTTGTTGTTGATGGGTCAAGTGATAGTGCCTTGGCTATTAAGTCCACTATGTCTATTCCCTTTCTCTCAGCCTCGTCGATTATCAACTTTGGTATTTCCACGATTTACATTGTTGATGCGGAGTTAAAAATGTTTGTTCGTAATAACGTTAGTGCCTTATTAATTGGGGTGTTACTATATTGACGTGAGTATTAAGTGCATTGCCTCAGGCCAGAAGGGTGGTGTTGGTAAGAGCACGCTAACAATACTGACGGCTAAGGCTGCACCTGCGCTCGGCATTAGGCTAGCCATTATCGACCTAGCCATGGGCAACCCAAGCACGTCCCTCAACCTACTTGGTAATATACCGAGGCATACCCTGGCTACCTACGTAATTAATGTATCTAAGGTTAATGAGGTCATTCACGTAATTCCAACAGAGCATGGTCCCGTCTACCTAATACCCTCTGGTCATGGTGATTTAGCGCTTATTAATGAGTACGGAGATTTTAAGGAGAGGTTAGGCTCTTTGATTAAGTATTTGATTGATAGGGTTGGGATTGATCATGTGGTTATTGATTTCCCATCGTTTGAGCCAAGCCTAGATAGCGTGCTGAATGAGGCATTGGATGAGTGCGATATTGTTTATCCAGTGGGTATTCAGGACCTTGGCTCGGTGGTTGCCCTGAGGAACCTGGTGCATTTTGTTAGGAGGTTTTCGATTAATGTTGGTCGCCCTGTGATTAATATGTTTAGGGAGTCCCTGGGTAGGCAGTGGGTTGCTGTTGTTGGTAAGCTCAGTGGTTTGGAGCCCAGTATTATTCATTATGATCCCTGGGTCATCCGGTGGGTTCATGATGGTGCTGGTCAGTATGGTGTTGGCGTTAAAGAGGCTTTGTCATACGTAATTAGGGAGATTCTAAGTTAGTAGTTGTTACGCAAAATGGTTTTAAGGCATTAATTATTAGTCATTAATGCGGTGTCCGTTGAGGAGTTTCGAGGTATTACAGTGGATTCTGAGGATGGCGAGAGGTGGCTACTTATTGCCGATACTCACGTCGGCCTAGAGGTTGAGCTTGGTAAGAAGGGGGTCAGGATACCGAGCCAGTCAGCTAGGATTGCTCAGTTAGTCCTGGACTTTGCCGAGAGAACCGGAGCAACATCGCTGGTGATACTCGGTGATGTTAAGCATGAAATAGCCAGTATAGTCGAGAGTGCCAGGGAGATTAGGGAATTCCTAAACAGGGTCAGCGGTAAGTTCAATAAGGTGGTCCTTGTTAAGGGCAACCATGATGGTAACCTAGACCTAATATTGAGTAGTGACGTGAAGCCTAACGTGTACCTAATCGACTCGAGGGGCTTCGTAATGAGGAGTAAGGACGGGAAAAAACTCCTCCTGCTTCACGGTAACTCAAAGCCTAGGATTGAGGATTTCATGAATGCCGACGCAATAATAATGGGACACACTCACCCAGCCATACTCATACAGGACGTGACAGGTTATGTAATGAGGTCACCCGTCATTGTAAAGATACGCGTTGATAAGTCCGTGTTCGGTAAAAACATGTATAACACCGAAATAGACACCACGGACCTCATGAACATAATAGTACTACCCACATTTAACCCATTGACCGTGGGCATGGACGTGTTCGAAATATTCCCAAAGGATCTCGTCGAAGTCGAAACAATACTCCACTATGCACGCACCTGGGAGATACTAGGTAACATTGAGGTTTACCTAACGGATATGACGTACCTCGGCACAATGGACATACTCGCTAAAATCAGGGAGGAAATTGGCGAGAGCAGTTACGATGTTAATTGGCTTTAAATGCCATTAAACCCAACGTTAAAGTAGGTGCATTTTATCGTAAGTTAGCGTCAAGTACTGTACTCAATTATTGCGAGTTATCTGCCAAGTGGGTCATATTGATATGAAAAGTCTTAATTTTACTACGTGACTTACTTATTATATATGAAGTATTTAGAGCCACGTGAATTGAATAGGGAGTTTAGGTTTGGAATAGTCTTTTCGGTGATTGGTGTGGTTTTACTTGGTACAACCATAACACTAAAGCTCATTAATATGTTGAATGATGGATTTTACGGAGGATTTATTTCACTATCCATAGAATTACTGTTAATAGGGATTGTATTAATGTTAGGCGCATATATTATTGCAAGAAGACATAGACCAACTATTAACTGCGAGGCGATTAAGAACCTGGCGGATTGGTTCTTTAGCGTTGTAGCACTTTTATTAATCATGGTAGGTATTGTTGGTTCAATTCTTCACTTAACAATGAATTCGCCATTAGCCATAGCACTCGTTACACTTACAGGTAGTAGCTTCTTCATTGGATTCTATACCTACGGTCACATGAGGAGATACTGTGCAGGCAAGTCTTAATGGTGCATAAGTTAGTTAATAGGTGTAGGGTTATGAGAATTAATGATTTGCGTTGGATATTAATAATCGCTGCCATAGGTCTCGGACTACTTAGTGTTGGCCTTGTCCTGAGACTCCTTAACTTAATAACGATAGGCGTGTTTTACGGCTTTGCCCTAGCTTCCCTTGAGGCATTCTTAATATTTACGGCACTCATTATTGGTACAATGATCATGAGGAGGTATGGAATTAATTGTAAAATTGCTAATTGGCTCTACGGACTAAGCGGCTTCTATGTCTCGGGAACCCTTCTTGCATCCTTCACAGTCTTAACATTCAATTTACATGTGCCTCAATGGGTTAATACCACAATTATCACGGCATTAATAGTGGGTCTCGGCTTAGTGCCGATTTGGGTCTTATCAATGGTTCTTTATGAAAAGTGTAAGAAGAATAGAATTAATTATTCAGGGGTAAATAGTGGCAATATAACGCATATTTAGTAATATTGGCTTCCTACACTTTTTAATTTAAGTTTCTATCTCTCATGTAGTAAGATTATTGTGGTGCGGTTATGTAATTGTGTGATTATGCAAGGTTAATAATTTAATAATTAGCGCGATTCCCACCGTTTGTATGAGATTGCCAATACTAATTATAAACATGAAGGTATACCCTGAGGTACTCGGTAAGAGGGCTCTCGAGCTTGCCAAGGTTGCCGAGTCGGTGTCCAGGGAGTTAGGCGTGTCCATTGCCGTAGCCCCACCAGTCACTGAGCTCAGGCTTGTGGCCGAGAATGTGGGAATACCGGTATATGCGCAGGGTGCTGACCCAGTAGAGCCTGGGGCTAGGACTGGCCATGTACCACTTGAGTTCGTTAAGGAGACTGGGGCTTCGGGGGTAATACTTAACCATAGTGAGAATAGGTTGTTACTTAACGACCTTGGTTGGCTCGTTAGTAGGGCGAAGAGCCTTGGTCTGGAGACCCTCGTGTGCGCGCCTGACCCATACACAAGCGCTGCTGCCGCGGCCCTGGAGCCAACGGCTGTGGCTGTTGAGCCGCCTGAGCTCATTGGTACGGGTAAGGCTGTGAGTAGGGAGAAGCCTGACGTCATTGTGAAGACCGTGGGGCTCATCAAGAGGGTTAACCCAGGCATTCCCGTGATTACGGGAGCCGGTATTGAAAACTACGAAGATGTTAAGAAGGCCCTAGAGCTTGGCACACAGGGTGTATTGGTTGCGAGCGCAATTGTTAGGGCTAGGGATTGGAGACAGAAGATTATGGAGCTTGCGAAGGCTTTACACTAGAGTAGTAATTAGCTATGTTCATTTCGGTTCCGTAACGAAACTTAGTTCCGGCGCGGAACTTTTTCCTACTGTTAGAGAAAAATGAGTAATTGCCGTTAATTTTATGATGATTATGATTTTTATAACCATGAATGTGCGTCCTTTTAACGGTATTTCCTTATTATTTGCCTAAGTACGTACTGTAGTATACCTCCGTTCAGGAAGTACTGAACCTCCATTGGCGTATCAAGTCTCACAAGCAACTTTGTCTTTATGACCCTGCCATCGGGCTTATGTACGACTAATTCAACGGTTTGCCTAGGCTTTAATCCCTGGGATAGTCCTATTATGTCGAATGTCTCGTCGCCCGTTATACCAAGCTTGTCCGCATCCTCACCTTCCATGAACTGGAGCGGTAGTATGCCTATCTCTACGAGGTTACTCCTGTGTATCCTCTCGAAACTCTTTGCAATAACCGCCTTTATGCCCAGAAGCTTCGGGCCCTTAGCCGCCCAGTCCCTTGAGCTACCGGCACCGTAAGTCTGCCCAGCCAGTATTATTAATGGTACATGTTCCTCCTTATACTTCATGGCAGCATCAAACACTGTCATTAATTGACCATCAGGCCAGTGAATTGTATATCCACCCTCAATTACTTTACCACCCATCTTGTTTCTAACACCTTTGTTCCAGAATGTGCCCCTTACCATTACCTCCCAATTACCCCTTCTGGTGCCGAATGTGTTAAAATCACTGGGCTTTACCCCGAGTGACAATAGATATTTACCAGCCGGTGAGTCCACCGGTATTGAGCCTGCTGGCGATATGTGATCCGTGGTTATGCTATCGCCGAGTATTAATAATGCCCTTGCGCCAATTATATCCTTAACCTCAACGAGCTTGTTTGGTTCAAAGTCATCAAAGAATGGTGGTCTCCTTATGTAGGTGTTCTTTGGATTCCATTGGTATAGGTCACCGCTCGGTGCCTTTAGTGTATTCCACTCATCAGGTACTAAGTCACCGATCTTTGTATACTTCTCCACAAACTCATCTGGAGTCACGTACCTCTCCACATAGCTCCTGATCTCATCATCACCAGGCCACAGATCCCTTAGGTATATTGGCTTGCCATCATTTGTATATGTTACTGGATCCTTTGTTAGGTCCTTATTAACTGTGCCGGCAAGAGCGTAGATCACCACCAATGGTGGTGACGCTAGGTAATTAGCCCTAACATCTGGGTGTACCCTATTTTCGAAGTTTCTATTGCCTGAGAGTACAGCGGCAGCTATCAAGTCATTATTCCTAATCGCGCTTAGTACTGGTTCGGGTAATGGACCTGTGTTGCCTATGCATACCATGCATCCAAAGCCAGTTACATAGAACCCAATCTTCTCTAGGTACTGAAGTAAACCAGCTCTCCTTAGGTATTCATCAACGACTCTAGAGCCTGGAGCGAGCACGGTCTTCACGTAGGGTGGAGGCGAAATGCCTAGTTCCACAGCCCTCTTAGCGATTAAGCCAGCCGCCATTAATAGGTATGGATTACTTGTGTTTGTGCAGCTTGTTATTGCTGCTATGGCCACAAACCCATCTTCAAGCTCCACCTTCTTTCCATCAACCTCTATAACAACTTTCCTCCTACCACTAGTGTTCTTCTTCTTGTTCCTATCCTCAATAATAGATTCAAGGCTCTTAGGGACATCACTCAACGACCTCCTTTGCCATGGTAGTGATGGACCAGCCAGATTAGGCTCAATTGTGGACAAGTCAATACTAATTACCTGGCTATACTCAATGTCGCCTTCCTTTGATACGCCAAATACACCTTGCTCCATGAAGTACTTCTCTACTAGGGATATTAACCATTCATCTCTTCCGGTGAGCCTTAGATATGCCAATGTTTGATCATCAACTGGGAACAAGCCGGTAGTTGCGCCATACTCAGGGGCCATGTTGGCTATGGTGGCCCTATCAGGAACTGGTAACTCCTTAACACCTTCACCAAAGAATTCAACGAACCTATCAACAACATTGTACTTCCTAAGAGTCTCAGTTATGTGTAGCACTATGTCCGTCGCCGTAACACCAGGTCTTGGTTTGCCATATAAATTAACGCCGACAACCTGTGGTGGAAGTACAGCTATTGGTTGACCAAGGAGTGCAGCCTCAGCCTCAACGCCACCAACGCCCCAGCCAACAACGCCAAGTCCATTAATCATTGTTGTGTGGGAGTCCATACCGACCACGGTATCGAAGTACGCAAGTCTCTCGTTATGTTCAAGGTTCTCCGTCATCACAACCCTGGCGATATGTTCAAGGTGCACTTGATGTATGATGCCAGTGCCCGGTGGAAAGACCCTGAAGTTCCTGAAGGCGTTCTGAGCCCACTTAAGGAACTCATACCTCTCCGCATTCCTCTCAACCTCAAGCTTAATGTTTAGCCTAACGGAGTCAGGCCTACCCCAGTAGTCGGCCTGTACGCTATGGTCTATGATTAAGTCCGTCGGTACCTGCGGATTAATGACCTTTGGATCAATACCGTACTTAGCCACTATCTCCCTCATCACGGCTAAGTCAACTAGGGCAGGTACTCCCGTGTAGTCCTGCATTAAGACCCTGGCAACCTTTATTGGGACCTCCTTAGTACCTGGATTCTTCGGGTTCCAATGCAGTAAATTCTCAATATCTTCCTCAGTAATTGCCTGCCCATCGTAATTCCTGAGCAGGTTCTCTATGAAGACCTTAATCGTGTATGGGAACCTGGCAATGTCAAAGCCCTCTCTCTCAAGTGCCTTCAATGAGTAATAGCGAACCTTGATGCCACCAACATCCATTACGCTCAAAGTATTCCATAAATTGGGTAGGTTCTTGGCCACGAGGGTATAATTAATTCATGTGATTTTTAATATTTGCCCTTTAATTAACGGGATTACCTTGCGAATTGATTATAGCCAGAGGCATTGACGTTATAGTACGTTAGATCCCAGGTTGGTGGTGCGCTTAATTCGAATGGTGTCATGTAGTTTGCCGGTAACGTCTTAGTTGTTTCGTTTAGGAATGTTACCTGTATGTCGAACATTGTACCATTAAATATATAATCATATATTGGATACTTAGTGTATGCGTACTGGAACTCGAGTTGTGTATATGTGGCGTAAAACGGTGTTCCACTATATGGTATCTCATGCACCCAGAGTTGATCTGTGTTATAGTCATAAATCTCAAAAATTATCTCCTTGGTGCTCATATTGTAATAAATCATTAACCTTAGTAATGTATTATTGGGTGTTTGTATGCCAGGCAATACTGCGGGATTCATCGTTGTCTCGTTAAAGTAATAATGAGCAAAGCAATTTTTACCGGGTACGTACCAAGGCGCAATCGTACCATTCGGGTCAAGGTCAACCCCTATTTGGAAGAAGCCGACACAAGATGACCTGGTGGCTCCGTAGTGATTCATGGCATTTATTTGAAAGCTCAATATACCAACCTGTGGCGTGTTCCAGTACCTAAGTAGTACGAGTGCAGTTAAGTTATAAAATGGTGGTAGTAAGGTAGTGAGTAGGCCTGATCCCTGCCCATAACCCTCCATATTATTATACTTCTGCAGGTATATTGGTATCTCGAGGCTTGTGACTATAATGTCCGTGTAATAAACAGTCCCGCTGGTAGTATTTATGACCACCGTGTAGTAATTACCTGCATCAGGAACAGAAACCTCAAATGGGGGTTCATCAGTCTGATCAACAAATACCTGCATAACCCAACCAGCGGTTTTATTATACGGTGTGCTGGCATTGAATACGTTAACCATTATGAAGACCCAACCAGGTGGGTAAAGCGCATTTGATAGGCTTAATAAGGGAACCACAGGCTTTAAGTCCGTTAGGTTTGGGCCAGCCCACACATAACCATTAGCAATACCAACTATGGCGACTGGTTCATAATTACTATTCACTAAACCAAAGAATCCACTACCACCATCACCGTAATAAATCGCCACCTGGAAGGATAGGAATTGATCACCCCTAACTATTAATGATGGATTAACAATATCAATCTGAGGTTCGCCATTTAAGGCCGTAGACTCCAGTGCAGGTTCGCCCCAGTAGTTGGGTTGCGTAACTATTACTGGCGCTTGCCCATTAATGCTTATCCACCCATAATAACTGGGTGGTTCATTCACGTTCTCAAAGTTAGATACGTAGGTAAAGGCGCCAACAAGTGATGCGGCAGGTGCCAGTCTTGGTAAGGGTTTATGTACATGGGTGTAATCATGTTGTGATAAGAAGGTATTTGCTGTCAGTGTTATTGTTAGTATTATCGCCATCATTATTATAATTTTTATGGTTTTCCAGTTACCCTTTGTCATAAAATTAAGTTGTTGCTATTTAGTATTTAAATTTTATTGGTCATTCGCCAATCATGGACCTCTCCTCAGCGGTGACCTCCTCCTCTGAGTCAACGTGTAGTCTCCTCGTTTGTATACCGTCGGGTGTTAGTAATACCATTTTCACTGAGGCTCCATCCTCACCGAACCTTGTTAGGTACCTAATCAATACCTTGTTGGCCAGTACTATACCTATGTGTTGTGTCTTACCGTTTAATGAGACGCTTTGGTGGTAATGCCAGATTTCCTTCTTTGTTATTATGTTGAATTGTTTAACGATGGAGTCCTTATAATCATCAAGGATTAGGTTATAAATGCTTAATACCCTCCATATTCTCTTTGTTGGGTTTATTTCCCCGTAAATAATGACCACGGGTCTTTCGGTTCTCTTTTCCTTAACCTTTGATTGGTAAATTGCGGTTATTACAGGTTTTGAATCAAGCAGTAGTAGGTCCTTAATGAATTGTCTGTACCTAATCACGGCCGCCATGAAAGGCATTAATAACCTAAACCTAAACTCCACACCATTAGGTATCTTCACGCTATCGAAATTACAATTATAACAATGAACCCTAACAATGGCTGGCGATGGTTCTATTATCCTCCTTATGAAATCCTGATCTTCCTCAATGAGTTCCTCATTGTTCACCTTCTTGGATTCATCATTAATAGCCATCAATATTCTATCACTATTATAGAATTTATTAAATTTATGGTTCATAATGATAATATTGTTCTATGGAAAATATGCAGATTCTGCATCTTACAAACTGCTTTTTAATATAATCTATGAAGTATTAATTGTATGATGAGACATGAATTAAGGAGATACATCACCTATGGGCAATTAATAATGTGGCCCAGGATTGTTGTAAGTGCGAGAAATCACGTTAAGTTGGTGTTATTTAGTAATGCCATAAGTAAGGGTGATGTAAGGAGTATTAGGTGTACGATGGTCAGGGTCTTAAGACAGGAACTCATTGCTCAGTAGATTTTAATGAATAAACAATAACTTCCTTATTACCCCTAATAATTACCTGCCTCTGAATTAATCCCTTCCTAATCAAAATACTCAATGCGTTCCTAACAGTCCTACTGGGTAACATTGTCTTCTCAACAATCTCCCTCTGCGTTAACTGACCCTCGTACTCAAGAATCTTAAGTATGAACTTGGCACTTGGTGGTAGATCCATATTGGCTAGAAGGCTTACCTTCTTCTCATAACGACCAACCGTACTCGAAACGCCACCAACCCTAACAAGCTTAAGAGGCTTTCCAGGCATTATCTTAGTCTCATTACTCACGTAGGTCCTAATACTGCCGTCTATTATCACCTCAATCCTGGACCTGGAAATTAGGTCCTTTATGCTAATTACGGAATCGCTGGGTACAATTACTGGTACGCGGGCTAGGTTCGTACTATTAACGGGCACTATCTCAAAGACCTGGGCTCTCGAGTGTATTAATGGGCCTCCTGCCGACATTGCGTATGCGGTGGAGCCCGTGGGCGTTGATATTATTAGGCCATCGGCGACATCATGCCATAGGTACTCATTATTCACGTACAAGCTATACTCAAGGGTTATTGCGCTTTTAGCTGGGAAAATGGCGACCTCATTTATTGCATTTGGTAGTTTCTTCCCTTTCACGTTCACGGAAAGCCTGAGTATCTCCTCAACATCGTAACTACCACTCACTATCGTCGATAAGGCCTTATCCAGGTTTGCGATGTCCACGGAATTCAGGAAGCTCAGTCCAAAACCCACGGTGAGGACCGGGCCCTCCCATGAATTTAATTTATGAAGGTTCATGATTATGAACCTGTCTGTCCCAATAATACCTATAACATCGTAATTACTAACATCATCGCTCAGCTCAGTGACTACATTAAATGATGAGTAATCATTAATTAACTTCTTAACCTCACCAACAACGCTAGGCATTGTTATCAACAGACCTCTCATCTTTGTTAATTATAGAATGCTACAGGAATTTATTTTTTACTATGATTACCTCGATAATGTATGCCTTAAAAATGCGAGTAATTAACCATGTAGGATGCTAACAATGATTGTGGGGGTACTTGGACTACTATTCATTGCGGTAGGTTGGGTGCTCGCACTAGGTGATGTGCCACCACTTAGGTTAACAATACCATACTTAATAGGCAGCGCCCTACTGACGGCATACTCAGCACTTAATTGGAACCTCATATTCCTAATATTAAATGGTGCCGCAACAATCCTCTCAGCCATTAATCTAATAAGGAGGGTTAGAATGAGTAAGGTTAATGTTGAAGATCATGGATAATGCCATAAGCTCAAGCACTAAATCGCCCTTTGCAATGTATATATCACCACCATTACTTAATAACAAAGTTATTAATGAATCAAGAATCAACGTCCCTCTGGCAGTACCCCTACCTAACGCTACTGTGCATTTACCTTCACCAGTATTTAGCACTGTGATTGTATATATTGAACCAGGGATTACCCGGTCCTTAACAATTACCTCGGTCATACCAATAGTGCTAACCACCTCGGTTTTAGCAAGGCCTAGTAATAATAATGCCTCATCAATACTCCTCGTATTACCAATTCTTTTAACGAGATTTATTATGGTTGATAATATGCCCCTTGCAGTGCCCCTTTGAATAGGTATTGTTTCTCCATAGGGTAGTAAGGATATGACGACGGAGCCTTTAGCCATGCATGGATTACTTACAGAAATTATAACACTATGTGGAGGCACATTACAATCATTAACCCTAACGATATCCTCATCTAACTCCTTAACTACATCAATCAACCACTGAGGTGGTTCGCCAAATACATAGATCAATGATGGACCACCACCCTTAATTATTTTAATCGCCCTGAGGCATTTACGGTGATCCTAAAAATCCCTTCTCTAGCTCCTCAACGTCCTTTAATATTTCATTTACTGCCTCCTTAATAACATCAAGTGGTGGTTTCCCCTTGGTCTTTATCCTAAACCGAACATTCTGTGTCAATGGGTGGTCTACATCATACATCGCATACTCAACATCAGGTCTCTTGAGTAAGTACTCAATCAACGGCGCGAATAACGTGTATGTTTCACCCTGGACAACAGCCTCCAGGTAGTTGTCCTCAGCCTTAACAATACTTATTTTAATCACGAATTCACTGTGGAATAGGTAGTAAAATAAAAGCTTTAGCTCTAGCTTAAAAATAATACATTGAGCATATATCTAAGTGATGACAACCCCCGGAACTGACATCGAGTGAAGAATTCACGTACCGACTGACTTTATTCACTTTTGATGCTTCTAATTTTAGCTTCACAAGGCTTCACTTCAAATACCGTTTTCAAAAATAGATAATATCAATAAGTCCAATAGCACTTATAGTACTTACTAGTTAATAATAATTATTATTATACCATAAGGAACAACTCTTAATTTAGCAGTGTTTAAAAACTAGGTCGTATTTTTACCTAACCACTATGTCCAATTTATGCATTTATGTTATTGTTGTCTTGACAGTGATTCTTGTGATTATTGGTGCTTATCTGAGCATGATTGTCATCTCATTAAAGAATGAAGTTAATGCGTTAAGAACGGGCATGTTAAGGAGCGTATCGGAGTATTACGAGTCATTGACGAAACCCATGCTTTATATTTCCACATATGGGAATTATAGTTTCGTGGCTTTGTATCTAAACATAACGAACCCAACAAATGAATTAATGAATATTACAATTAACATAATTACCATACAACCACCAATACCATATCAGGCATTCCTACCATATCCGATGGCATTCATAATACCACCAAAAACCACAGTCTCACTACCAGTAATACTTAACTTATTTAATTCGTCCATGAATAACATAACGAATATAAACATAACAATCACAATACTCACCAATGAACTAGCCAATTTAAGATTACCTGGGGTTACATACAACGTATCGATAATCGAGGTCATTCCGATGAAACAACCAATGGGTATTGCATTTTACGGGCTAACTCAGGGATCATTGTTCTCTCTACGTGTTATGGATCCATTATCAAGTTCAATGACGATTATTAGTTATGAGATGTACGCCTATAATGGTTCTTTGTTAACCTCATGCATTTTAAGTAAATCCTTAGTTATAAATCCAATGAGCTTTGCTGGTTTCTCTCTACCGACTAGATCAGGTACATTCTCTACATTGTTTATCGTAGATATGCCATCTAGTCGGTTAGAAACTTCATTTTCAGCATCAACGATATGTACAGTGAACTACACGCTTCCAACAAACGATGCAGAATTACCCTATGGATATGTTATGCTGAACACAAATATCGGGAACATAACAATACCGTTAATACCATTTCCGCCTATCTTCCATAACCTAACATCTAATGCTTCTCATTAATGGATCAGGTCTTTGTATGTTCTTAATACTTCAGTGATTTACCTTTATATCAGTCGTTGGCGAAGTAATCATCAGTCATTAAAGGGTGCGTTCATCACTTACATCATTAGTTTTTTACTCACCTGGAGGTCCTCCGCGTAGTCTTCCTCTCCTTTTTATATCCCTTGTTCTATTTATTTCCCTCTCAATTCTCTTAATCAATGTCTCAAAGGCATACCTAACCGCGTTGACTGGGTCCCAATCAACTTCGTTAACGGTGTACGTGTCGGCGTTGTCCTTAAGCATTATGTGGACGGAGTACTTACTTCTCTTCTCTTCACCTCCCTTCTCGTACTTCTTGATGTTTATCTTCATGTCTATCACATTCGTCATCCTATTTATCTTGGCAATGTAATTTGAAATTACCTTCTCAACCAATGGCTTAACATCTTCATCAATTTCAGCGAGCTTAGCCTCTACAGGTATCTCCTCGTATGGTCTAATAACAGCCCTTATAACGTCATAACTTGAGATGACCCCTACCACGGATTCCCCAGAAATCACGGGCATTCCAGAAATACCCTTATCAAGCATTAAATTAACCGCGGTGTAGACATCATCACTCTCGCTAACGGTTATTACTGGCGTAGTTGCTATTGCCTTCGCGGGAGCCGCGAGTATGTCATCCTCGGTGCCAACAACGTCACCCCTCCTACTGCGCCGTGGTATTGATGCGTAGTATAAACGCTCAACTATGTCGCGCATTGAAACTATACCGTAGAGCTTACTTGACTCAAGTACTGGTAGGCGTGTTATTCCATGCCTAATCATAAGCCATTTAGCCCTTGCCACGGCTTCATTGGCGTCAATAGTAATCGCAGGTTTAGACATTATTGATGATACGGTAATTCGAGGTAACAACTTACCATTAACTAAGTACCTTAGTATTTTTTCCCTAGTTAGAATACCAACAAGGTTCATGCCAGAATCCACAACGGGTAAGGCCCTAACCTTCAATGTAAGGATCTTTGCCATGGCTTTTATCAGGTCTGAATCCTGGTTTATTGAATATGGTGGCGACATTGCACTTGAGACCTTAGATTTGAGACTAATCCTACGTTCGAGTAAATCCCTATAGCTCAGGGTACCGACTAATTTACCGTTCTCATTAATGACGGGGACAACCCAAACCTTATAATCCTTCATGTCTGAAATTATCTTGGAAACAATGTCCTTAGGTTTTGCGATAACTATTGCATGGTCCATGAGCTCACTAACAAGTGGTGTACTCATTGAGGAAATACTTGATTAGGCCTTTAATAATTTAATTGGGTATAATTTTTATAAATAGGGATGGAAGATACGGCCACGATGGATTGCCAACAAATCCTCAGCGATACAATCCCTGTGATTCATAATCCAGCCAGTGTTCAGAAACTTCTTGATGCAATAAAGGTATCACTTGGCTTTGGTGTAAAGACGATAGTCGTAACTAAGGCTGTGGGTACAGCAGCACAGCAGGGAATACCTGAGGCCTTTAGGCTTGTTCTTAAATCAGGGGCTACATTAATAGTGCTACCAGATATTAAGGATGCCATTGAGTTATTGCGACCCGACTCAATTTACTTCCTGAGTACGAGGGGTAATCCTATGGATAATATTAAGGGTAGGACTTTAATGATAGTCCAGGCTTCCGATCAGTCATTTATGCAGAGCGAATTGAATTTGGGGCAGCAAGTTAAGGTTATTGGTAGGGATGTGGGTAGTACGGCATTATTAACATTAGCACTTAATAAGGTACTTGATAAATGCATTGAATGAGGTTATTACTTAAAAATGCCTCATTGCTAATTCTTTCGATCACGATGTCAGCATTCATTGATGCATTAGCAATACTGATAGTACTCGTGGTGATAGCCCTAATAACCGATGCTGCAATAATATACATAGCAAAGAGGATTGCTACTAGGAATCCAAATATATCGAAGCTTCAGAGATATGAGGCTGGTAACCCACCAGTTGGTGAGGCCAGGTACGTGTTCCCAATACAATACGTAGGTTTTCTAATCATGTTTCTAGGCATGGAGCCGATCATAGTAATACTACTAATTTTGTCATCAGCTACTGTCATGGCACTACCAATAACCTACATAATACTAGCGATACTAGTAATAACTCTACCCAGTATCTATGTTGGTTATAAATACGCATTAAAAATTGCGTATCCCAAAGAATTTATAAGAAGGTCAAGTGGTAGGTGACGCGAATGTCACTTGACAAATATTTAGAACCCTACAAGAAGTGGGGTACGAAGTATTCCCTATGGCCTGTCCACCTCGTAACGGCGTGTTGCGGTGTTGAGATGGCACATACCTGGAACCCAACATATGACGCGGAGAGGCTTGGTTCATTACCATGGCATGCACCAAGGCAGACTAACCTAATCCTTGTTGAGGGTACGATATCCTTCAAAATGGCAAGGGTCCTTAGGTACATTTGGGAGCAAATGAGTGATCCCAAGTACGTGATTGCCATGGGCTCCTGCGCCGCTGAGGGCGGTATATTCTGGAATAGTTATCATGCAGTTCCGGTTAATAAAATCGTGCCAGTTGATGCATACGCCATCGGTTGCCCACCAACACCTGAAGCCGTTATTCAGATGATTAGGACTGTTCAGAGAAAGATAGAGACAGGAGAGGCTAAGGCCAATGTTAAGCCAAAGACCATTGACCTAACAAAGATCTTCACACCAACACCAACAAAACAACCCGCACCAAACCCACCACATAGGATAACCCCTAATCCGCATATACCGGTTTGCCAGGAAAAGAAAGTTGAGTGGCCCTTTGGGTATGAATTAATAAACAATCAATTAATGCCCACACTCAAGGAATCAGCTAAGAAAATCATTGTAACTGACGTTAATAGAATATGCGTTGATACAGAGCCCAATAAGTTAAAGGATGCCGCATTGTCATTATCAAAGCTTGGCTTTGATCATGTAAAATCAGTTAACATAATCGATGCACCACACGAGAATAAGTTTTACGTAGAGTACTGGGTCTCGAGCTACAGTAAAAAGGAGTTGATGCCTGTACTCGTGTCATTAACAACAGAAATTTCAAGGGATAGCCCCAGAGTACAGAGTCTAATCGATGTTTGGCCTAGTGCGGATTACATGGAGCGTGAGATGTATGACTTCTTTGGTGTTTTGTTTGAGGGTAATCCATGGATGGGTAAGAACTTCTTACTGGATCCAGATACGCCAGTTAAGTTTCCACTTAGGAAGGATGTACCAATAGTTAGGGAGTTTTACATTATTGATAGGGAGTTTCCAGGTCTACCCATAGCACCGCCACAACCAAAACCAGCAGTATCACAAAAGCCAGACCAAGCCGCTGCGTCACAGTCAAAGCCTGTTCAGGAGAAGCCAGCTGAAAGCAAGAAGGAAGAGAGTGGTACCAGTAGGTGATGAGTATGGGCGATAATGAAAAATACGTAGAATTACCAGTTAAGATGGAGATTCCTGAGGAATTTATCAGGAATTTTGTGCCGATACCTAAGGAGTATGTTGAAGAGGCCTACAGGAGCGATGAGTATCTAGTCTTCATCGGTCCTCAGCATCCAGGTAGTGGTCACATGAGGATTATACTGAGGCTCAAGGGTGACTATGTGGTTGATGCAATACCAGATCCAGGTTATGTTCATAGGGGTGTGGAGAAATTGGCTGAAACTAGGTTGTACATACACGTCATACCTCTTATCGAGAGGCCTACTATTCAGGACTCGGCTAATTTCGATCTTGGTTATTCACGTGCAGTGGAGAAATTGGCTGACCTTGACGTGCCAAAGAGGGCCCAGTACATTAGGGTAATACTGGCTGAGTTAAGTAGGATAGCCACGCACCTATACGATACTGGAATACTCGCCGTGTTCATTGGTCATAGTACAGGCTATATGTGGGCCTTTGGGCTCAGGGATGTGATCAATGAGGCTTTCATAAGAATTACGGGCGCGAGAACAACACTTAGTTATACCGTGCCTGGTGGTGTTAGGTGGGATGTTAAGCCCGAGGTCCTTAACTTTGTTTATGAATTGACGAATTACCTGGAGAGGAAGATGAATGATATGGGATCAATATTCGTTAAGAATCCAGTGACGATACATAGGCTTAAGGAGGTTGGCGTACTAACAAAGGAGGAGGCAATTAAGTACGGCTTAGTTGGTCCGTTCCTTAGGGCATCTGGTGTTGAGTATGATGTTAGGAAGGTAGAGCCCTATGAGGTATATAATGAGTTTGAGTGGGATATACCGGTGGCTGATGAGGGTGATTCATACTCGAGGTTCCTGGTTAGGGTTGAGGAGATTAGGCAGAGTATTAAGATAATTAGGCAGGCGGTTAAGAACATACCAGACACACCAATAATTAGTGAGAAACTACTATCGAGAATACCGCCGAAGGATAGGCCGCAGGCAGCCAAGGACATTAGGACATTCCTAACAAAGACACATGTGGGACTAACACCAAGCGCCGGCGAGGCAACGACATTGACGGAAGCCTCGAGAGGACTACTACTATTCACATTAATATCTGACGGGCACAGCAACGTGCCGTATAGATTAAGGATGGTCACACCATCATGGCTACTGCTCAGGGGATTCATGGAGTCGCTAAAGGGCTATAGGTTAGCAGATGTACCGGCCATATACGGAAGCTTCGGTTACTTCCCGCCAGAGGCCGATAGATAAGCCGATAGATAAACGGAATTAAACCAGCCATTTACACTAAAGACTATGAGTAGTCCTCAAGGCAGGACTTTCACAATACTAATAAAGTAGGGAGGGAATAATAATGCCCAGGAAATAGTTACAACTACCACTCACTCTTGCTCATTAGTGCTTTATATACCTCTCTGTGTTTATTTTCTAGATGTTACCCAGTGATTATGGACCTGGAGACATTGAGTTTTGGATTGAACCTCCATTACTACTTTCCATACAATCTGATGTTAAGAAAATGCTTGATGAAGGCGTTGATTCACAGGTACTTGCCCTGGTCCGTGATTTGAGGAAGGTTATTGAGGATAGAGGATTAATTAAGAGCATTGGTTCATTAACAAGGGCTTTCAATGCCTACGCAATTGACTCGAGTTACCCAACGCCACCTCTCGAGCTCGTTGGCGGCGTCATGACAGTCCTCTCTTACGGCTATGTTGGTTATCTTAATGGTTCTTATGATAGGTACATGACTGGTGAGGTTGTTTTTGAGGATGTCGGTGAGTTTGAGAGAGTAATTACGAGGAGAGCCCAGGTCAGGGAAAGGGAGTTGGCGATTAGGCTTCTTCGTAATAAGGCCCGGGGCAGGAAGGAGGTTGACCTGGTTATTCTTGATGGTGAAATACCAATGCATCCGTTGCCATATAATCTACCTGTTGAGGGTGGTGTACTTGCCCGTGTAACGAGTATAATTGGCGATTTACTGGACTTAGCATTAAAGACTGGTGTACCATTAATTGGTGTTGTTAAGAGGGTTAGGTCAAGGTTCCTATCAATACTGACTAATGAGTGCTTACCAATGAATGACAAGCTCATTGCAAGCCTAGTCCTAAATAATGGTGAGTACATGGTGTTGGGTAGTTATGGTGATATTCTTCCATCATGGGTTCAAATAAACTATAGTGATTGCGAGCTAAGAAAGAGGTGCAAAGGCACAGGTTGTGATAATGTTAAGGAATTAATGAATAGAAGGCTTAATGAGGGTTTAATGAACCTTGAGCAGGTTTTCAGTGGGTCTAGTCATTCAGGGTTAAGAATGCTTAGGGAGATATACGTGGTGTTTTACAAGCCACGTAATGGCGCACCTGCAGTTAAGCTTGAGGTCTTTAATCCAGGTAATAAGATAAGTATTGACGACATAGTTACTTATCTTGAGTCCCAAACAACAGATACAGGCTACCCCTTCCTACTTGATAGGGTTGATGAGTATGTAAGGCTTGACCCCAAAATACTGGATTACGTAAGGAGCCTAATAATTAAGGGTTCAAAGGATTTAAACCCAGCCCTGTTGACAATGCTTCAATTAACTAATCCACAAAAGGCTTACCTAGTGAGGAGGCTTGAGGCTTAATTGCCCTAACATAATGGCAGGCTATATTTTAATACCACTAATTTAATTGTTCTATGTTAATGAGGATTGGAATTAGAATGAGAGGCTTGATAATTAAGGTGGCTATATTCATACCTTTGGCAATAGCTGCAGTAGTGGGTATTAGATTCGTTCAACCGATTTTTGCACCAATCATAATACTTACACTTCTTGTCCTAGTCATAATCATCAATAGAATAATAAATAGGAAATTATTAAGCATATGGGGATCGCAGTTATTAAGTATGGATAACTATGTCATTTATGAAGAAGGAATCTATGTAAAGCCCGTTGATATTTTCTACCCATGGAGTGAATTAATTACTGTGCGTAATGAGCAGTCATTCGTAACGTTCGTGTTCAATGATGGTACTGAAATTTCATTATCAAGAAGTATTATTGAGGGTCTAGGAAATTGTCCTTGCTTAATGAACATTAGGTAAATGTTAAATAGCAGTGGTATTGCCTAAAGGAATGGTGATTACTCGTTGCGGAGGGTAATAATACTGGGTGCGGGCGGTCGAGACCTACATGTATTCAACATGTACTTCAGGCATAACCCAGAGTATAAGGTTGTGGCTGTCGCCCAGGTTCAGATACCAGGTATTGGTGGTAAGCGTTACATAAAGGGTTCAGGAGATCTCTATCAACCAGGCGGTATACCCCTAGTTGGACTTAAGGATCTCGAGGATTTAAACCGGTTAATTAGAGACTTGGGTGCTGATGAGGTTATCTTAGCATATAGTGATTTACTTTATAATGATGTCGGTAAAATAATAAGTATTATTTTAGCAAGTGGTGCAAGCTTTAGGATTCTTGGTCCGAGGGATACCATGATAAAGTCCTCCAAGCCAATGATAGGTGTTGTTGCTACTAGAACAGGTGCTGGTAAATCAACGGTTTCCCATGAGGTAACAGTAGAACTCCTTAGGAGAGGACTAAGGGTCGCGTCAATAAGGCATCCCATGATTTATATGAATCCCGATGATATGCTTGTTCAGATATTTAAGACAAAGCAGGACTTGATGAAAATAACGTTTGAGGAAAGGGAGGAGTATGAACATTATATTGAGATCGGTGTACCCGTACTTGCTGGTGTTGATTATGAGATGATACTCAATGAGGCAGAGACCATGGCAGACGTAATACTATGGGATGGTGGTAATAACGATTTCCCATTCTACTACACTGATTACTTAATAACGGTTACTGATGCCAGGAGACCAGGGCATGAGGTCGGCAGCTTCCCTGGTGAGGTAAATACTAGGTTGGCCAATTCAATAATAATAACGAAGGTGTCTGATTCAACTCCTGATAATGTTAGGACAATAATCAATAATATTAAAGCCGTTAATCAAGGAGCATCAATTACGCAGGCTGATCTTGAGGTTTACCTGGATAATCCGAATGAAGTATCAGGTAAGAGGGTGATTGTTATTGAGGATGCGCCAACGGTCACTCATGGAGGTTTACCATACGCGGCAGGGTACATAGCAGCCAAGAAGTATAATGCTGAGATAGTAGATCCAAAACCGTACGCTGTGGGCATAATAAAGGAGACCTACGCCAAGTATACGCACATGGGGTCAGTACTACCAAGCCTAGGCTATACTCCAGAGCAAATAAGGGATTTAGAGGAGACCATAAGGAGGATACCAGCTGACGTAGTCATTATGGGTACTCCAGCTCACATTGAGGATGTTGTTAAGATTGATAAGCCAATAGTTAGGGCTAAATGGAGACTTAAGGTTCTTGAAGGGCCAACAGTAGGTCAGTTAATTGATGAATTCCTTGAGCGAGTGAGACTTAAGTAATTTGTTGATGGTTCATGACTAAGTCCATTAAATACCTTGGTATTGGTTTATTGTTCATGCTTATTAGTTTTCCATAATTAATTACTATTGGTATTACGCCTTCCCAATGCTTATCGCTACTAATTTTGGGTCCTCCCTCCCTCTTCTTGATTGCGAAATCCTCAATCTTAACCTTGACAACAGCCACTGAATTCAACTCATCAATTGTCGGTAAGTCAGTATCGCCTATTCTTCCAGGTACTAACCTATTAATTATTAATTGAAATACACGAAGTTTTTCAGCTGGTTCATTAACGAATGACCCCCTACCATATACAATAACTGATGCGTAATTAATTGAGTTATTACATAGATCACTTGAGAGGACTATCCCATGGATTTCCGTCACAGCAATAACTATTGGTGATCCACCACCTATTATCTTAATCAATCTACTATCAGGTGATCCATGCATGTAAATGTACTGGTCATCATTAACATAAAGCATTGGTATTACATATGGCTCACCCTCATCTATAAATCCAACATGACATATGAAGTTTCTACTCAGTATTTTCATGAGTTCATCCCTATCATAAGAAGCCCTCTCGCTGTATCTAACGACTTTAACCTTACGGATGTCCACACAATGTTAAAACTATTTACTAATTAAGGATTATCATAATGATAAATTCTCCTCATCCCTAACTACGACAGGTCTAGCATGGATAACTCCTTCTAAATACCTGGTCGTCAGGTCGATTATGAATTGCACGGAGTCAAGGAGTCTCTCATCATCAATGCCAGGTACACCTGCGGTAATTATTAATACATTTTTTGTTTCAGTCCTTATCTTCGTAATTTCAGAATCCCTATATGGATAAACATGTAGTATTAAGCCATCTATTGTCGATAGTATAATTTGATTATTGCTTAGGGTCCTTTTAGGTGAACCAATTGGATTAAAGGTCTCTCCATCCCGTGCATATCGTATGATGAGATCCTTACCACCAAAACTATCAATATCATAAAGCCCAATTGGTACTAAGTACTTTATGCTTGCTGCATTCCCAATATCAACCACTGGATTAATCCTTGGCAAGTCCTCACCCCTGAGAATCCTTCTAAGCAGTGCCTCCTGGGCTGGTCGTTGCTTAGTTGGGTCTATACCAAGTTCATGCCAATAAAAATCCCTATAAAACCTGATTATAGGGTCATCCTTAAGCTTATCAAGACTGTACTTAGACCTAACATCCTCGATAGTATTGTTAATGGTAGCCAGTAATTCGCTTGGGTAATCATTATTAATTACATTACTGACTATGCCTACACCAACAAAGACCTTACCCCTGAGCTTAGTATCTATTGAGAGTTTCACGCGATTCCATAACAATATTTTGATATTAAATTTTTACCAATAAATCAGCTCTGGTGCCACTCCTCATTATTCAGAAATACCAGTCTTCATCACTCTGCTTCATCATTGCTTAAAGAAATTTTTAATACCTACCTTAATTATGTTCGCGTGTTAGTGATGAGCACCTCGACCCCTGACATTATGAGGAGTGGTATTACGGCTGATCTCATATCCAGTATTCAATAAGGCTAACCTTACGCCTAACCACAGCACCACAATTGGGGCATTGCAACAAATCATTGCCTTTTAATTTCAATGCATGACCGCATCTAGGGCATCTTGCATAAACAACACCAAGTTGCGCATCCCTTAGGGTTAACGTATATGGCGGATCCCTAGATATTACTCTAGCTCTAATTATGTCACCAATTCCAAGTATTTCACTGGCGTTACTTGACTTACCATTTAGTAATTGGGATGGCGGTATTATGCCCGTCACATCATCCTTCAACGCCATCTTGCCGCCATTATTCTCAACACCAATTATCTTCACAATAACAACCCTATCATTTGGTATTGCTATGACTCTGCCATAAACGACATCGTTTACCCTTAATAATGAATTACTGCTTCTTAAGGGTTTAACGCTAACTACATGGTCCCGCTCATTCCTAACTACAATACCCATAACCTGAGCCCTCAACTTACCATCCGTATCAACTTCAACATTCTCCCCAGGTAAATATTCCTCAGCGACACCTATAACATCTCCCGGTGCAACTATTTCTTTATCCATGGTTTATTCACCACTTAGTCCTATTATAGTCCTTGATTACTGAGCACGAAACCCTTTATAAACCTTTAAAATCAAGGACCTTGTGGTTAGGATACTCGTAACAAACGATGATGGTATATACAGCCCAGGACTTAGGATGCTTTATGAATACGTTAAGGATTTGGGTGATGTCTATGTTGTTGCCCCTGAAACGCCAAAGTCCGCCTCAGGACTTGGCATAACGCTGCATAAGCCTCTCAGGGTTTCTAGAGTGGATTTATGTGGGTTTGAGGTTTATGCAACATCGGGTACTCCATCAGATACAATATATTTAGCGGCGCTTGAGATAACGGGTAATGTTGACCTTGTTCTCTCCGGTATAAATGTTGGTGATAATACATCAATGCAAGTCATACTATCTTCAGGTACATTGGGCGCTGCATTCCAAGCAGCATTGCTTGGTATTCCAGCAATAGCGTATTCTGTTGATGTTGAAAGTAGTGATGAGCTTGAAAACAATGAGGAGTTAGTACCGATTTTGAGGGCTGTAGTTAGAGAATCAACAATGTTCATATTGAGAAATGGCATGCCCAGGGGTGTTGATGTAATAAGCATAAACTTTCCAAGGGCCATAAGTAAGGACGTTAAGGTTAAACTTGTTAGGGCTTCAAAGTTAAAATTCTCTGAGAAGGTTGATGTAAGGATTGATCCCAGGGGAAACAAGTATTATTGGCTTTTTGGTTCACTAATAGAGCCTGAACCTGACAGTGATACGTATGTTGTTCATAAGGAGAACAACATAGCATTGACTCCATTAACACTTGATATGAATGCTCTGGGACCGCATACGTATACCGACCTTAAGGTGCTTAATGGTCTTATTGATGATCTCAATAATGCCATTAAAAATAGTTTAAATGGAAAATAACGTGGTGCTATGGACCGCAATATCAATGGCGCATTAACATTAATAATATTGCGTGAAATTTTTAAATACTCAACATAGTTTGTGATGGGTGTCCATTATTGATTCACGATTCACACTGGAGGTTCAGTTCGATGTAAAAAGGATCGAGGAAGTAGTTAGGCAGTATTGGCATGATATAAATATCGAGGGAAGATGGCGTGAAGGTCCTGGAAATACTGATAAATGGTTCACGTTCCTTGAAGGCCCACCAACAACTAATGGCTTTCCACACGTTGGCCATATTAGGGGTAGGACGTATAAGGACGTTGTTCTCAGGTATCACAGATTGCTTGGCTATAGGGTTTGGGCTCAGGGTGGCTGGGATGAGCAGGGGCTTCCCGTGGAGATTGAGGTTGAGAAGAAGCTTGGGCTTAGGACTAAGAAAGATATTGAGAAGGTTGGTTATGATAGGTTTAGTCTTGAGTGTAACTCACTGGTTGATTATTACCTTGAGAAGTGGAGGGAGGTTGGTACGAGGAGGCTTGGGCTTTGGCTCGACCTTGAGAGGGCCTATGAAACTAGGAGACCTTATTATATAGAGCATGTTTGGTCATTCCTAAAGAATGCTTGGGAAAAAGGATTATTGTTTGAGGACTATAGGGTACTGCCCTTCTGTCCAAGGTGTGAGACCGCACTTAGTGATGCTGAGGTTGACCAGGGCTATGAGGATAGAGAGGACCCATCAATATTTGTTAAATTCCCAGTGGAGGGCGTCAACAATACCTACCTAGTTATTTGGACCACAACACCCTGGACTTTAGTTGATAATGAGGCTGTTGCTGTTAATCCAAATTTTAACTATGCGCTGGTTAAGGTTAGCATTGAGGGTAGGGTTGAGTATCTATGGCTTGCTGAGGAGCTTGTACCGAGGTTAATGGAGAAGTTCGGTATTAAGGATTATGAAATTGTGAAGGTGGTTAAGGGGTCAGAGCTTGCTGGAACTAGGTATAGGCACATTTATATGGATAAGGTACCAATACATGCAGGTCACATTGAGAAGGCGCACTATGTTGTTTTAGCTGATTTCGTAACTCTTGAGGACGGTACTGGGCTTGTACATATAGCCCCTGCTCATGGACCTGAGGATTTTGAGGTTGCCAAGAAGTATGGTTTGCCGATAACAAATTCTGTGGAAATTAATGGGATATTTAATGAGAACGGTGGTGAATTCCGTGGTAAGTATTGGCTCGATGTTTCCCAGGAAGTAATTAGGGATTTGAAGGAAAGGAATTTACTTCTTCATTATGGTACGATAACTCATGCATATCCGCATTGTTGGAGGTGTGGTACACCATTGATTTACAGAACTGATAGACAGTGGTTCATTAGGGTATCCGCTTATAGGGATAGGTTTGTTGAGGAGCTTAAGAAGGTGAAGATATACCCAGACTTCCTGAGGGATAGGTTCGATAATTGGGTTGCTAATGCCAGGGATTGGACAATATCGAGAAGTAGGGTTTGGGGTACGCCATTACCTGTGTGGCGTTGTAGGGATGATCCGAGTAAGGTCCTAGTCATAGGTTCATTAGATGAATTAAAGAGATACGCAAGGTTTATACCAAACGTGCCGTCTGACATGCTCATACATAGGCCGTGGATAGATATGGTTAAGATAGAGACTGAGGATTGTAAAGAGTGGGTTAGGGAGCCATTTGTCGTGGATGTTTGGATGGATAGTGGTGTTGCTTGGATAGCCAGCGTCGATGGCCTTAGAAATAAGGAATTATTCAATAGGTTATATCCCTATGACTGGGTAACGGAAGCCATAGATCAAACAAGGGGTTGGTTCTATTCATTATTAGTAACTTCGGTTCTTTGGATGAATAAGGCTCCATATAAATCAATATTAATTAGCGGTCATGTAGTCGATAAGTATGGACAAAAAATGAGCAAGTCTAAGGGTAATGTAGTGTGGGCTGAGGATTTATTTAACAAGTGGGGTGCCGACCCAACAAGGCTATACCTACTAATTAAGTCTTCTCCTTGGGATACCATGTCAGTAGATCCAGATGAAATTGTGGAGACTAGGAGTACATTATCAATATTATGGAATATCGTTAAATTCGCAGATACTTACATGACCCTTGATAAGTTTGACCCAGCCATGCATAGGCTTGAGGAGTTGGTGGATAAGGGATTGATTGAGGACAAATGGATACTTAGCAGGTTCTATAGTAGGTTGAATAGGTTCATCAATTACATGAATAATATGGAACTTCACATGGCTGCTAGGGAGTGGGTTGGTCTAGTAGTTGATGATTTAAGTCATGGCTATATTAGGTTAATTAGGCGTAGGGTTTGGACTGAGGAGAGTAGGGAGGATAAGTACGCGGCATATTCAATTCTTTATTATGTAATTAAGGGAGTATTGATAATGGGATCGGCATTGGTACCGCACATAACCGAATATCTATGGAATTCATTCATAAGGAGGTTTGAGAAAAATGAAGTAGATAGTGTACACCTGACATCAATGCCTCGGGTAAATGAGAAATACATAGATGAGAAACTAGAGAATGCCTTTGATTCATTATTTATGATATTCTCAGATATTGCAGAAATGAGAAATAGGATAAAGGTGAAGTTAAGGTGGCCCCTCGCTAGGGCTGTAATTAAAGTTGATGGTGATGATCTAGACATGCTTAGGCAGGTGAAGCATTTACTTGAGTATCTGGCTAACGTTAAGGAAGTAGAATTTGTAAATGAATTAGGTCAATGTAATGAGAGCGAGTATGTTAGGGCACAGGGTAAGGGTTACGAGATATGTCTTAGTAAGGCAATGGATAAGAGACTATATTATGAGGCTCTTGCAAGGGAGATTGTTAGGCGTATACAAACTATGAGGGCTAAGGCTAACCTTAAGGTTGATGAGAGGATAAGGGTTTATGTGAATACGGGGAGTGACGAATTACTGTCCGCAATAAGTGAATATAGAGATTACGTAATGAATGAGGTTAGGGCTATTGACATAGTCATTGGCAAGTTGCCAGCAAACGCATTTACCATGGATTGGGACATTGAGGATATGAAGGTTAGGATAGGGATAGAACGCATAACTCAATAATCAGTTATAACTCCCATACTAATTAGGTGCTTAAGTGCTCTTCTAACAACTCTCCTAATAATTACCCTGCCCCTAAAGGAACCAAATAGCTTAATCGCAGCCTTACGAATACTACCCTCATTAATTAATTCCTGTAATATTTTCCTCTCCTCCTCACTCATTGGTACATTATACCTAAGTGCAAGCCTAGCAATATCAATGGGACCAAGTCCAACTGAGCCATCATCCCTATGGCCAATCCTATCAGTAACTTCAAGCATTAATATCGTAACCCAATCATTACTTGAAACATCGCCATAAATCTTCCTCAATTCATCAATTAAGGAATCTCTACTAATAAAACCATCAGTCACGGCATCCTCATCAGTTAGTTCAGAGACCCTTTTATAAAGAACATTCACTATTCGCGCCCTTGCAACAACCATACCACCACTATGAATAAACACCTCCCTATACTTCGGTCTAATTATACCAAGCCTAATTGTCGTGAACCTACCGTTATCTAACTTATCCAGGTACTTCGACTTAAGCATTAGGTGCCTACCCAGGTAAACAATCCTACGCATCCTTACGGTTAATGAGGGAGAGAGCACTTTTAAAAGCGTTTATTCGCGGTATACCTAATGAATCTTGGGAATATTGTTAAGTACGTAAATGCGGCCTACGCAGGTCTAATGATAGGATTAGCTGCCTACTTCGTAATATTGATAAAGCATGGCTATACATTCATTACATCAAGCTCCATAAGCATTTCTCAATTATTCTCATCAGGTGCATTAGGGCCATTAGCGCTCGGTATAATTCCCTGGACATTAATGATAATGATTATTGCAACAATATTTATTGTTTTGATTAATATGATTTACGAGAATAGTCTAAGGCCCATTAGGAGAGAGAAGGAAAAAGGAAAAGAAGCAAAGATAAGAGAGGAAAGGAAAGCCAGGGGTAAAAGTAAAAGATGATTTTATGTTCAAGTAAGGGTAATTCTCACTCTATCTCCTTTTCTGTTAACCTACGCTTTACGGCCCTATCAAAGACTATCCAATTCCTATACCAATCCTCATTAGCCTTCTTAAGCTCCATCAATATTGCCTTGGTTAAGTCCTTGGCTGTTACTTTATCCACGTCCATGAATTGACATTCAATCTTTCTAGCTATTCTTCGTGCAGCGTCTATTGGCGCCCCTGTTTTTAATATACTAACTATTATCTTTTCGATTATGAAGTCCTCCTCAGAACCATCCCTCTTAACTACCTTATTTACCATTAATTATTTAGCAAAAAGTTGCCTAAAATATCTTTCTCCTTCAATGATTCTCCATACTATTGTCATCTTTTAAGTATAATTTGTGAGGATAATAATGATTCAACCTTACCAATATAGAGGACCTTCTCTATCTCCTCATAGTTATCATTAACTCTGATCATACCAAGCCTAATATGATCAATCATATTTTCATTATTGAACGACTCATGTACTGATACCACTGCTTTACCAGTATTATAGTAAATCTTTCGTAATATACCCAATGACAAAAGATAGTTATTCTTATCCTCCAATGCCACTAATAATCCGCTCTCCCAATTCTCAGGTAATATGGCTATATTTACGTCACCAAGATTCCTAACTTGGAATTCCTTAACATTGCCGATGGCCACTGCGGCATTACCCCACTGTTCAATATAGTGTATTGGCAGGTTAAGACTTCTTCTAATGAGACTTATAATATAGTTATCATACTTCAACCCATTAAATAATGGTAAATTTATGATAGGTCTCTCCCTAAGATTTATGCTTAATTCTCTCGAAGGCATTAAATACTTACTATAACCCATTTCTCTCCTTATCTTCCTATCATCCCTATCCCTAATTCTTGCGTTTGGTGGTGATGGTATTACAATAACATTTCTAGCTAGGCTGGATAATTCCTTGAGTAGCCCGTCAACCTCATCATTACGTTTAATCACGATGATGTGGCTCGCATTAGCTCGCTTGACCATTTCAAGTTTAAACTTTATGGCTATTGAGTCAGAAACCCATCCATCAGTATTAATTACTATGGTATCGGCATTATAGTTATGTTTAAGGTCATCGATTAATCTAGAAATTGAATCTAATACGTAATTCCATACATGTTCTATACTTGTTGTCTTTACGAATACAGACCTCAAATTCCTCAACTGTGTTAAGTGCGTTATGAAACTTGTTGCTATTGATGCTGAGATTGTCGTTGGCGGTCCAATATCGTTTTGTCCTGGATCACCATCAATAACACCAACCCTAAGGTTCTCTCTCACTCCCTTATTTACTAGGATTGTCGTCACGGTCGTTTTACCAACATCCATAGCGCCCAGTATTATTATCGTGGAGTTCCTTAGTGGTATTGCGGATAATGCCCTATCCCACACATCAATGACTTCGTTGTTTCCATCTACCTTCTCAATCTTACCCTCAGGACCAAGCACAACATCAATCTTAGAATCATTCAATGACTTAGCAATTATTCTTCTACCCCTCATAACAGTAAATGAATCCCCTGAGCCATATTCAACACCCAATACATATAACCTACCATTCATTACCCTAATACTTGCAGGTCCGTCAATACTTAAGAATTCATTGGGTCCAACTGCCTGGATATCCACAGCATAATTATTACTTACGTAATTATTTAAGCTTGATTACTCAATAAAGGTATGTTGTTTTATTATTAATATAAAGCTAAATCCCTGAAGTCATACGGTATTGGCCTACCCTTCTTCTTAAGCTCTTCGTATCTATTTGCAAGAAATGCCTCAAGTATTGGGCAACCCTCGTACCTACCCTCCCTTGGGCATTTATTGTTCTCAGTATTGAATAATATGAAGCAGTCGCCAGACCTTGTGTCGTAGTATGGGCATTTCTTATAGTAATCCTTCATTGACCTTATTATCCTAACAATCCATCGCTGCTTAGGGTCCCTTATTTCTCGCTTTAATTCATACTCATTTAGGTCTTCCTCATCCGAGTAACCATATTTCACCAAAACCACCTTTTCGAAACGACTAAGGCGTTATTGAGTAAGGATATTAATACCTTTCTCCTCATGCATAGGCAAATTAGTTAAAACGATGTAGCACTAAAAATTTAAAGCTCAATAAGTGCGTTTGTACTGAATGGCAACAGGTAAGGACTTGATGACATTATTGCCGCGACTATCAGACTTAGTTAAGAGGGAGGAAGTCCAGGTTAATAGGTTGATCGCCGATGCTATAAGGACTAAGGGCGTTAAGAAGATACTTACGGAGTTGGAGAGGGAGCTTAAGGGATTGAATGATATCGCAATGGACGTACTAAGTAGCCTTGCCGTGGGTAGGCATGTGCTCATAATGGGACCCGTGGGTATAGGGAAGACATCACTGGCTGAATCATTGGCGGATATAATCCATATCTCCGAGCCTCCTTACATTGAGGTTGCATGCCATAGTCATATGACAGCCACAGAATTAACAGGCGATATTGATATAGCAGTGGCTTTACAGGCTGGTCTTGATCATCCACTGGCTTATATACCTGGCCCCTTGGTTATGGCTCACAGTGGCATATTAATACTTGACGAAATAAATAGGTTAAATCCATATAGCCAGGCAGCCCTGTTACAGGTTCTCCAGGAGCACTACGTATTCATCAGGGGCTTCAAGATAAGGAGTGACTTCCTAGTAATAGCTACGTCAAACCCTGCCGAGTACTCGGGCGTTTATGAACTCAGTGAGGCGTTGGCGGATAGGATGAAGGTTGTAGAGATACCATACCCTGACAAGGACCTTCTGAAGTCAATCCTTTCCTGGAAGAGTAGCCTATACATGGAGCATCTTGGTTTAAAAGCTCCTGATGCATTGACTGACGTCACTGCTACATTCATGACACTAGTTGCTCAAGATAGTAATATAGAAGTTGGGCCAAGCATTAGGTCGGCAATATATGCAATAACGACTGCCATGTCGAGGGCATGGCTAGATGGTAGGGAGGTATCATTAAATGATTTGAAGAAGGAGATCATTAGTAATATGGTTAATGTGGTGCGTGGAAACTTCGCCAATGAAACGGAAAAGAGGGATTACCTTGCACGTAAGTTTGATGAAGCTATAATGATGTATAGGAGATATTCAAGGAGATGACCATCACTATGAACAATTATGAGTAATTAAATGGGTAAGTTATTTAATATGGCATACAATATTCATAATGGGGTTAAGGCTTGAGTACAAATGCTGATCCGGCGCAAATGATAACGAGAGTACTCAGTAAGGTTTATGAGTACTTGCAGGAAGATTCTAGGGTCGTTAGGCCAGGTTCAATAAGGAGCTTTGAGGCGGCGGCCGATGACATAATGATGAGGATACTAATTGAGGGTGGTGTTGATTATGAAAAATTTAAGGAGACAATTACTAGAGTTGGTATTGAGAACCTCTATTTATCTGTGGAAACATCAAACCCCGATGATAAGAAGAGAGTTCTTGAGGAGGCCTTTGAAAGGGCCTTTGAGGATATTGAGAAGAATCAGAGCGAGACTGAGGAGCCATCCATGCAGCAAGTGGCTGGCTTTAATGTTAATAATAATGGTGAGACCAGTGAGGGTGAGAATACGGAGGAGAACTATGAAAGAGGCACTAATAATGTTGGTAGTGGATTTGGCGCTGAATATAGCGCTGAGGAGAACCAGGATCTATCTATGAGTAGGTCATTAATTGCCAATATTGATGAACGTAATAAGGATGCCAAGCTTGACTCAATAATATCAACAATATACGAAATACTATATGGCGGTGTTGGAACGGTTAACTTCCTAAACCTAGCTCAATTAATAAACATGTTTATAGATCCTTATGTTAACATTGTGGAGAAGGTCAAGGTTCTTAGAAAAATGGAGCCATACTTAAGAAACTATGGATTATTGCCTACAGATTTTAGGAGAAGTAAGGATGGGGAGAGAATGTTTGAAGCCTTGAGGAATGTAGTTAGAAATGCCATGAGTAGTATGGGTCAGGTAAAGATTGTTAGGTTTACGGACATTGATAAATACCCAACATACGTAGTCAGTGTCAGGGAGTATAAGGTTGGCGATAATTACTTTGACGTTGATCTGCAAAAGACAGCTATGAACCTAAGTAGAAAGACAATGATGCACAAACTATTCACTAATAAGGACATTGTGGTTAAGGAGTACGCGAATGTTAAGACCATAGATATCGTCCTATGCTTAGACGTATCAGGCAGCATGAGGGAGCTTAGTAGTGGTATGCCCAAGATAGAGATTGCAAAGGATGCTGTTTCCCAATACATACAATTCCTTTCAAAGACCAATGATAGGTTAGCAATGGTACTCTTTAACTTCAGGGCTGATGTACTGTGGGGGTTGCACCAGGTTAGGAGGTATTGGCAGCAGATGAACTATATGCTTAAGTACGTATATGCTGGTGGTGGTACGAATTTAGCAAATGCACTTGAGAGGTCCAGGGAAGTATTGACCAGGTCTAAAAGTAATTCTAAGCATGTTATCTGTGTAACTGATGGTAGGACCGTTAACTCAAGCATGTGTGTTAAGGAGGCTGTTAGACTTAGGAGAAATGGCACGACCATATCCACCATAGCCATTGGTGAGAATAGTGATGATGAACTGTTAATGAGGCTTTCGAAGATTGGCGGTGGACTTTTCATAAAGATAAGTAGTATACACGACCTGGGCAAGGCATTGATAATGGATAAACTACATAGTATGTAGTATCATTAAATTAATGATAATGCATCTCATAATACGCTGAATTACTGACTTAAATTTCTTTATATACTCACATGTTATTATTAATTTGGTGAATTAAGTGCTTAGGTGCTTTAATGATTACGTGAGTTTTATCGTGAAATACCCATTTAGCAAGGAGGGTCTCACAAGATTTAGGGAAATAACCAGTGAAAGGGGGATATACATTAATGACTTGGCTGATTCAGTAATGGGTAAGCAATTGCTTCAGCGTGCTTATGAAATACTCAGCGAAGCAATAATGAAAAACTCAATAACAGATGACCCAGATATTGGCGAGGATGAATTACTGGCGCATTACATAGCGGTAGTGCTAGCTGCGCATCTTGATAAGTCCTTATGGAGAAGATTTGCTGATGTAGAGAGCAAGAGATTTTCAAGTAAATTACTGCTTGAGGACCCTGATTGTGTAATATACCTTGCTAAGGAATTTGGTATCAATGCCGTAAGGCTGAGAGACCTTGAAGTTTATGACGAGAACCTGGCATTAGCCTTCGACGTGGGTGTCAGGATTTGGGATTACTTGAGGTACATGCCTAAGAATGATCCATATTGGAAGCTCGTTAACAGATACCTATTAAGGGGTTGGGTATTAATCACGTATAAAGACTTGGTTAGGCTCGTGGAGGAGGCTGTGGAGAAGAAGGTCATTGAGTTAATTAGTAAAGCTGCTGAGAATCTTGATGAAACAAGACCACTGGTTGATGCGCTAAATGGAATGAAGGAACTTAAGGAGTATAAGCCTGGGTCCACTATTAAGGTTAAGGTCCAAATAACTGGTTTAACACCACCCTGCATGGATTCAATAATTAACGAAATTAAAACTGGTGGTAATCCGAGCCACCAAGCTAGGTTTGCCATCGCAGCCTACATGCTTAGGAGATGCCATGACCTTGAGGGCAAGCCAATGGAGGATTGTGTTGATGATGTGGTTAATTTATTTAAAACCGTGGCGGATTTTGATGAGAAGAAGACTAGGTACCAGGTAGAGCATATTGCTGGCCTTAGGGGTGGACATAAGTTCTACATGCCTCCATCCTGCCAGGAAATGAATAGTCTAGGATTGTGCCCAACCAACTTGGGTTGTGGAGTTAAAAACCCACTGCAGTATACCGTTAAGGCAATTAAGAAATTTCAATCAATGCAGCAGGCACATAGTTAATGACTACGCATACATCATTCCCTCACCCTGTCTCTGCTGTTGAGGTGGAGGTACTATGGGCATTGCCGGTGGAATACCCAGTTCCTTGAGTAATAGATTTACCTCAAAGAATACGTATTGACCAATCATCATCTGAATTACTTGCGGTGACTTACCTGAATTCACGGACTTCACAATATCCTCAAGTTGCTTTGGGTCACCCTGAATAATTAATGCACCTCTAATTGATATGTTGACAATGGATGGATTGGAACTTGCGGCTAATGAAAAGGGTATCTCAACAATATCACCCCTGGTCACGGCATTAGGCCCAATGACAAGGTTCACATTAAATGCAACCTGTGTTTGCGGTGGTATTAATTGGAGGCGTTCTGCATGTAGGTAGTCGAATCTAATACCCACGGCCTTAAACGATACTCCAGACATATTTGGCAAAATACTTAAATTTAAATGGTAATTTAAAGTCTACGCATGGGGAGTAATCAATCTAAAGGAACCGTGGATTTAATAAGGAAGGCATTAATAAAGGTGGGTTCTGAATTAAGTAAGAGGAGTATTGAGTTCATGCTTATAGGTAGTGCCGTGTTACCCCTTCTATATGGTATTGATTGGAACGTACATGACATAGACATGTTCATCATAAACAAATCAACAATAACGGAACCAGAGCTTTTTGAGGATATAGCCAGGGAGAATGATTGGGATGTTGGTATGGACATGAATGGAATGATGTATTACGAAATCCTAGTTGATGCCCAGGTAGTTAGAGTTGACCTCATGGAGAACATACTCGACATATACATACCCGAGGAAATGGTAAGAAATGCTGTGAAGGTTAAGGTTAATGGTCTTGAAATAAGGAGTATAAGGCTTGAGGACCTATTAGTCCTAAAGGCCAGGGAGGCTAGTGAGGAGGGCGATGAATTTCTATCAAGGATCGCCGAAGTGCTCGCAGATCCAGAGAGTAAGGTAGGTATTGATAGGGAGTATTTAAGGAGGGCCATTAATTATTACGTTGATGATAAGGATGCGATTGAAAGAAGACTCGAGAAATCAGGTATATACCTTGAGTAAGGATAATTTTACTTCATGTGCTCGACACTATATACATAGATTCCATCTAAGACGCCGGGGCCACCTTCACGACCATGGGGACTAATCCTCTCCTCGCCTCTCAATGTTGTAGCTAATTCAACGTTTGCCGCAAATTGACTAACAATCTCCTTATCAATACCCTCGACAACAATGTCATCCTTAGTAGTTGACACCTTAACACCCTTGGGTATATTGAGCATAATCTTTGATCTCCTACCCATGAAATTCTCAATAATTAATTGATTACCCTGAACCTTGGCATTCATTGGGAAGTGGGAGAACACAATCTTAAGCTTGTACCTCCAGCCCTTTGTAACTCCAAGGATCATATTCTTAATGTGGCCAGCCACGGTACCAACGACAGCCTTCTCACTCCTACCAGCAAAGTAAGACTCAACAATTATAGAGCCATCGGAAGCCCTTATAATAACTGGTATATTACCGAAGTTTCTTTCCAGGGTACCCAATGGGCCCTTAATAACAACCTTACTACCACTAACATCAACCTTAACACCCTCTGGAACCTCCACCTCCTCATACACGTACGGCTGTCTAGCCATATCGGTTGATCATCAATTAAACCCCTATTAAAGCGTTTAGTATCGTTAATATCAATTAGTAAACAATATACCTATATTTAGGATATCACGTGACTTACGATCAGCTAG
>NZ_JBMFVA010000011.1:0-56572 GCF_049966235.1 Vulcanisaeta sp. | reverse complement strand
AAGTGCCTTGGTGAGAATGACTGCGGTGTCATAACAATTGGCCCCGCCGGTGAGAACCTTGTTAGGTTTGCGAGTATAATGGGTTCATTCACACAGAGGGCTGCTGGTAGGGGTGGACTGGGGGCTGTCATGGGTAGTAAGTTGATTAAGGGGATGTTTGTTAAGGGCAATAGGGATTTACTTGCCGAGGCCTTTGACAGGAAGAAGTTACTTGAGTTAGGCGTTAAAATTAGTGGTAGGATAGCTAAGGGTAGTGGTAAGGATCCACTCCATAAGTATGGTACCTCTGTCCTAGTTAATATAATAAATAGTGTTGGCGCATTACCAACCAGGAATTTCGAGACTGGTGTCATGCCAACAGCCGAGAAGTTCAGTGGTGAGGTTTTGGCTGAGAAGTTTCTGGTGAAGAGACATGGATGCGCCCTCTGCCCAATAGCCTGTACAAAGATTGGTAAGGCATCCTGGGATGGAAAAAGCAGTAGTAATATTAAGTATGAGTATGAGTCATTATTCGCCCTAGGCTCCAACTTGGGTGTTGATGAACCAAATGCCATATTAACAATGATTGACATGTGCAATAGGTATGGTCTTGATACAATCACTACCGGTAATACACTGGCAACAGCTACGGAGCTATCACAAAAGGGTAAGTTGCCGATTAAATTATCATGGGGTGATACTGATACCTACATCAAATTAATAGAGGACATAGCCTATAGGAGGGATATTGGTAACGAACTCGCTGAGGGCGCCTACCACCTATCCGTTAAGTATAATGACCCTGAGTCATTCGTTGGCACTAGGGGCCAGGGATTCCCAGCATACGATCCTAGGGCATTGAAGGGATTCGTGATTGCCTATGCCACGGCTAATAGGGGTGGTGATCATAATGAGGCTTGGCCAGCAATGATAGAACTTGGCCCATATCCATTTGGTCCATATCCGAATAAGGTCTTTGATCCATTAGCCGAGGTTGAGGAGAAGATAGTATTTACTGTTTGGGAGCAGAATTATTACGCGGCATATGATAGCCTCGTACTCTGCAACTTTGTGGATCAGGTTGGGGATGATTCACTGAAACCCGAGGAGATTGTCGACCTGCTCAATGCCTATGCGGGTTGGGATCTAACGTATGATGAGTTAATAACAATTGGTGAGAGGATATTCAATACCGAGAGATTATTCCACGTTAGGGAAGGTAAATGGGTAAGGGATGAACTACCGCCTAAAGTCCTGAAGAAAGCATTGCCCGATGGACCCGCCAAGGGCCATACCGCTGAGAGATTCTTTGAGTGGGGTATAAAGAGGTATTATGAGTTGAGGGGTTGGGTCAATGGCAAGCCAACAAAGGAAACAATAAGGAAATTGGGTCTTGAGGAGTATGAGTATATACTTTAATACTCTAAAGCTTCCTAACTTCTCTGTAGTAAAATACTATTCCCCTACTCTTTAATTCATTAATGAATGGTTCAGGATCTATCACCCTCTCGGGCGGTAACACACCCTTACCACTAACCCTACTTAAAGCAGCAACAGCTGCAGGTAGTCCAGTCATGTATTGAGTCCCATCAAATTGACCATGCGGTCCACTCATAAATTCAACCTCAACCTTCTCATCGTCATAATCAAAAATCACCTTAGCGGATTCCCACTCATCAGGGTTTTCGCCCTCTGAGTAACCAAGCAATCCCTTAGTCCTGAGTAATTCCCTTAGGTATGCCCTTGATTTTATATTCATGACCTCAGCATTATCACCAAATAATCTGGCAATAACAATCATATCCTCAAACCCAGTTCCACCTTCCATCCAATCAACATATCTAACCCCACTAAATGATTGTGGAAATGTAGCCAACTCACTATGTATTGTTAAGTACGTCTTAACCCTACCAATGGGTTCAATAAAATCAATATATTCAAACTTTGATGCCGGGTCATAATACTTATACTCACCATCCTCAAACACTGGAGCTTTCATTGTTAACTCATCCAATTGAGTATCAACACTCCAATTAATCTTGCCAGACCTTGAGATCCAGCCGTCCCTAATCCTAATACTAATTGGTGTACCATGCATCCTATAGATCCATTCAGCAACCACATTAGTGATGCCAGGCTCAGCGCCAATACCAATAAGAGCCAGTAATCCCTCACGTTCAAACTCGTCATTAAACTCCAACTGCTTCTTAGTCATCCAGAATAGGCCACCAAGATCCATATAATTAACACCGGTCTTTAGGCAAGCCCTCATGGCATTAATATTGAAGTAGTACTGAGCTGCATTAATCACGTAATCAGCATTCCTGATCTTACCCGCAATATCATCAACATTATTCAAATCACCAAAGACGTAATCAACATTGAACCTGGGTTTCACCAAGTCAATAACTGTGACATCAACATTACCCCTCATTAACTCACTAACAATCACACTACCAATTAACCCAGAGCCACCCAAAACAAAGACTCTCATAAAAACACCATTTTAATTACAGGCCTTCTAAGCGGTTTTTATTTATTTTTATAGAAGCATGGACTCGCACCGTTTGGTGCAGGTAAGTAGAGCATTACGGGTTCCCAGTGCGGATCAATATCATGTTGTCCCTCATAACCATCAAACCTATTTATGTCATAACACGATACATCAATTGATGGGTTAAGTCCCATTATTATCCTTGCCAATTCAAAGGCAAGTCCAGGGCCTAGTTTAGCGCCATAACCATCAAATCCACCGATCAAGTATAGATTATTTACACCAGGAACCTTACCAATCACTGGCTCATAGTCATAGGCCATCTCAACCAGGCTATAACCTGCTATTGCTGATATCATCATTGACGGATCACGCTTCTTCATTAAACCAATCAACCAATTGGAGTATGACTTATTCGTGAGTCTCCTTACCTGCCTTAAATCACTTGTCTTAACATTACCATCACCAGCAATGAAGGCTATCGGATCAAGTAAATTACCCATTGGTCTTGTGTAATAATCATACTTATAGTCTGATATTGAGTACTTATTTAATCGCGTACTACCTATGATTGCTAGGGCCCTCGTACCGTAAGTAACAAGCGGTACTTCAATACCTGCCTCCCTAGCTATTTTAGAATTCCATCCACCAGCTGCAAGTACTACTGCATCACCTGTTAATTCCTCATTTCCCACAATGGCATAGGCATTACCATTATTGATTCTTAATGAGGCATTGCCGTAAATAATATTCAATTTCCTATGCAATGCACCAACTATCTTCCTTATGGAAACAAGATACTCATACTCACCATAAATTACATGCTCCTGCTCATCATATATCAACCCAGTAACCTCATGAGCCTCCTTAGAATCAAACACCTTTACTTTAACACCAGCGTCCTCAATATCAGGTATGACAGGTTCTATTAACTTAAGTGAATCGTGGTTTGGATATATATGCAGTGCGACATAGTTCTTAAGAAGCGTTGTTTTGAGTTCCTCCTCAAGACTTCTATAAATCCTCATAGTCTCCTTAGTGACACGAACATCACTTGCTGATGGCAGCATATTAGAAAAAACTAAGTCAACCAACGGTAGTTTCCCCCTATTATGTATTATCGTAACATTATATCCCTCGAGGCCAAGGAAATATCCCAAAAAAGTACCAGTTATGCCGCCACCTATTATTACTATTTTCGCATATCAATCCCCAAGTTTTTGGTAAATATAGGAGTTAATAAGCATTTCTAAAAAGTTTTTAAGTACTTTATGTTAAATTGCTTGATTTATTCTGGTGGTATTTCTTGGAATAGCATGTCTATGTTAATTCCCTTCCTATTGTTGTACCACCTGGCCACTAGGTACATGACTATTCCAAGGCCGTACATCACGACCAGTGACTCATAGGTCAATATGTTTGTTGGTAGTAGTACTGGGTTGCCCCAGGTCTCAATGAGCGCCCATACTAGGAATGCGAAGGCCGCAATGCCAATCCACGTTATTAATGGCACACCAGCTATCTTGGTCTTTATTGGTACATACCTCTCATAAATATTCCTCCTAACATAGGGCATTACGGCAGCAATTATTGCGAATATGGCATAACTCGTCTCGAAAACTATGGTAATATCCACTATCGATAGCCATGTGATGAATATATACATCATAGCGCCAATAAAACCAATAACGGCCGCAGTTATTAAGGCCCAGGTTGGTGTGTGGTACTTCTCGCTCACCTCACCAAGCTTGGCTGGCGCAACCCTATCAAAGGCCCAGGCAAAGAGGTACCTAACCAATGCAGTGATTAGAGGAACATTGCTATACGTGTTTGGCCACCAGAAGGCAAACCAAGCAATCAGGTAAAGCGCAACACTACCAGTTGCCACGAGTAGGAAAAATGGTGGGAATGGGCCAATCGATGATAAGGCATTGGCCACAGGATCACTAATACCCTCATTATAGAGAAATGCATATGCAGTCGTGAACCTATTACCAAAGGCATAGATATATAGGTCGGTGAAGATCATGTAGTAAATGGCTACAATAATTACGGCCCATATTGTTGAATAGAACATGTTCCTCCTGACCTGCTTCATTTCACCAGCCCAGGAGGCACCAAGGTTATACCACGTGAAGTAGTACCAGATTGGTGCTATGGTTAGGGCAACTGCATATATTGGGTTAAAGAATGTAAGTCCATTCTTCTCGGCATCACTAACCACAGTACCAACTGGGTCAGAAACACCAGTTAGGTTAGCCAGGTTGTGAAAGAATACGGACTTATTAACCATGGCAAAGCCTACAAAGGCAATCAATGTAGCAATAAGAGTAACTGCACCACTCCACTTCATGAATGACCACTGTATCCTCGGGTGTATGGATAGTAATGCGGCATATACTATTAGTATTACTGCCACTATTGCAGTGCCAGTTGATGATGTTATCCATGTGCCGAGGTTTAGGAAGTACGAATTATTATAAAAGAGCCCGAGTCCAGTGAGTAAATCACCAAGCCATGTGGCACCCAATGTACTGTAGACGCCCAGCGATAATGCGAAGGCTATCCACAACGCCATATAATTCGCCAAGCCAATCAGTGGGTGACTAGCCCTACTGTTAAATACGTAGTCACCGCCGGACCTCGGCATTGTGACGCCAGCTACGTAGAATAGGAATGCCATGGCCAGAGTGGGTAACAGTGTGACTATGTAGCCCGTTGTCCATGAGAAAATGCCATTAGTCGAAGGAGCGAGGAAAAGCCAGGAGGCAATCAGCAATGGAACGCCACCAGTTACCAGGCCAAATATTGCACTAACCGAGGCCCATGGGCTTACCTCCCTAACCAAACCAGTGGCTTCCCTTAGAAATAACGTAGGTTTTTTCTCAGTCTCCTCCGGCACATACTTTTACATATTTTACTATTTAAAAGCTTTACTCTCTCACATTATTAATAATAGTTATCACAAAAATATTAAAAAATATTTAAAATTACCTGGTACCCAGGGATGCCTATGTCCTGGCCTTGGAGTTATGCTGGCTCTCCGTTGGATGCTCTTAAGTCTCCCCGTTTTGCTCAGCCCATAACCTTTGCAAGGCTTCCACTCGTTAGGGATTTGAAGGGTAATAGTGTTCTTGGTGCCTTCGTTGGTGTGCCCTTTGATGGTGGTGCCACGTTTTATACCGGGGCTAGGCTTGGTCCTCAATTCATTAGGGCTGAGTCTAGGTTGTTGAGGCCGTACAACATGGACCTTGATGTTTACCCCTTTATCGCCCTTAGGGCTGTGGATTATGGAGATGTTGATGTTATACCCACCAGCGTTGTTAGGACTTTGGATAGGATTGAGGAGACCATAGGCAGTGTGATTGATCAGGGTGCAACACCGTTCATTGCCGGTGGTGACCATAGTATAACACTTGGTGTTCTTAGGGCTGTGGGTAAGAGGTTTAAGCCGCTCGTCCTACACTTCGATAGCCACTTTGATTATTGGGATGAATATTGGGGTGAGAAGTATACACACGGTACGTGGGTTAGGAGGGCTATTGAGGAGGGTCTAATTAGGGGTGTTATCCAGGTTGGCATTAGAGGACCTCAGTATGACAAGTCTGATCTTGAATACCCGAGGAATTCCCCAGTGCCTATTAGGGTTATAACGATGAGTGAGGTTGATGCCAAGGGTATCAACTGGTTGATTAATGAGTTGAGGAGTTCATTGAGTGGTAGTGTCTATGTTTCCTTTGACATAGACTCCGTAGACCCAGCCTACGCACCAGGTACTGGGACCAGGGAGCCTGGTGGTTTCACAAGTAGGGAGGCCCTGTTGATAATTAGGTCGTTGGCCAACGCCAATTTTGAGCTTGTTGGTTTTGACGTTGTTGAGGTATCACCACCACTGGACCCAACCGGCGTAACAAGCCTACTGGCTGCAAACATAACATACCAAGCAATGTCAGTAAAGGCGAAGCAAATAACGAAACAAGCTTAAAATGCCTCTTCTATCTTAAATACTTCACCATAACCGCTCTGCTTTAATAAATCAATAACCTGCTTGGCAGTCTCCACAAGCTTATCAGCATCTTCCTTCGTATGCTGAACTGATACTGTCCATTGTTCATCAGGTGCTATACATTGTGGAATTACCCCCTTTGAAACCATGCTTGTTAAGTATATGTACATTGCATCTAGGTTTACGTACTTCACGAAGTCCCTCCAATTGTGAAGCTCAGCCTTGGATCTCGTTAAGTAGGCACCTCCACTGAGGCCTGCATATACTACGTATGCAGGTATCTTATTATCACTGAGTATATCATTTAATGCCTTACCGATCTCCTCACTCAATGCTGACGCCTTACTCATATCATCCCTAGTGAGTATCCTTGTAAGTGTTACGTAGGTCGCGTACACTGATAGTGGGTTGGAATTGAATGTGCCTCCATGAGCAACCTTATTCGGCCCCACTAACTCCATTATATCCCGCTTACCCAACACGGCCGAGAATGGGAATCCACCACCAATGGCCTTTGAAACGACCTTAATGTCAGGTTTAACACCGAAGTATTCCTCAGCACCACCATAGAACTTACCCGATGTCTTCACTTCATCAAATATTAATACTGAACCATACTCATTGGTTATCCTCCTTAGGAACTCAAGGAATCCCTTCTTGGGCGGTATGAAGCCCATGTTCATGGCTATTGGTTCAAGGATGACACCAGCAATTTCATCACCATACCTCCTAAATACCTCCTCAACACTCTCCTCATCATTCCATTGAGCAACAAGCACTGTCCTGTAAATATCCTCCGGCAAACCCCAACTGGCTGGTACTGACCTAGGCGTCTTAGGGTGACCCGCCCTGGCAGGTATTGGCTTAAGCCCAACCATTAATGTGTCCCTTGACCCATGGTAATGACCCTCAAACTTAAGTATGTACTTACGCCCAGTGTATGCCCTAGCTAACCTAGTGGCTAGTTCCGTTGCCTCACCACCAGTGTTTGAGAACCTAACCATATCCATACTAAACCTATCAATTAATATCCTTGACAACTTAACGCTATACTCGGTTTCAAAGCCATAAATGGTCCCATTACCTATGAATGACGAGATCTCATCAATTAAAACAGGGTGGGCATGGCCTGTGGCTAATGCGCCAAATGCCATGCAGAAGTCCACGTATTCATTACCATCAACATCCCAAATGCGCGAGCCCTTGGCTCTGCTCATAAATAATGGGTATGGATCCCAAATACGCCAATTACTATGTACACCATAGGGTGTGTACTTAGCTAGTTCATTGTATAATTGTTCTGACTTCCTGGTCTTATTTACATAGTCTCCCTTAACATTATTTATTATATCTATGACTCTCATACGAAATGAATGTATAATTTACATATTTTTATTTATTTCTTTAATTTTATTTTATAATAACATGAATAACGGAAAAAATGTTATGTAAGTTATGTGAATTATAAGAAATAATATTAATTATGCCCTTTAATGAAATAAAATATGTTTGGATAATTATGCAGGCAAAAATGTGGGGTTCTTATCCGTTGCTGGCTTTATTGATTTATTCTCAAGAAGCGCCCTTATATGCCTTGGTAGGGTGAAGAGGACTCTATGAATATCGCCTTCATAGTACCTTAACTCACCGTTAATCCTATTCTTGATCCTTGAATCAATCTCCTCAGGTGTCAATGAGACTGGGTCTAGCCTCTTTGATCCTATTACGAAGCCCCATGTGCTATCGAATGATGGGACGTAGGTATGGTATGCTCTCGCTACGGGAAATACCGAAGCCACTGTCCTGTATATTGCTGCGAAGGTATATAGTGCGTAGAATGTTGATGTTGCTTGGGTTACCATTAAACCATTATCATTAAGTCTATCCTTAATCATCGTATAGAACTCAACCGTGTATAGTAGGTATGATGGACCACCCTCAAGTGGGTCTGTTAAGTCCAGTATTATTATGTCAAATTTATCCTTACTTTCCTCTATGAATTTTCTACCATCACCAATTATAAGCCTTAACTTTGGATTATCAAAGGCGCCCTGATGCATCTCCGGTAAGTAATCCCTGGAGATCTTGATGACATCATCATCGATATCAACCATGACAACCTCCTCAACACTCCTATGCTTAAGGACCTCCCTGGCAGTTGCACCCTCACCACCACCAAGAATAAGTACCCTCCTCGGGTTTGGATGAGCAATCATTGCTGGGTGAACCAGTGATTCATGGTAAATGAACTCATCGTACACAGTACTCTGGGTCTTACCATCAAGCACCAATGCCTTACCCAAGTCCTCGAACTCAACAATGGCAACCCTCTGATACTTAGTGACCCCATTGTATAAAACTCTCTTAATACCCCTAATATGGTAACTAAATGGCGTATTAAACTCGATGAACCACGTACCCTCCCTACTCATGTCTTCAAGACTCATCATGAGTGTTAATAGGTTCGACTTTTAAGCATTATTTATTATTGTCAATAACGTATCTAAATACAAAATGCTATTTATGCCACATTGCAAATAAAATTACTTTTAAGTATTATATCGTGTATTAATATAGAATCAGCAAAATTTAAATAGGTGGATGTTGGAGGATGTATTATGACGATTGAGGAGGAATTAGAGAGCTTGAGTTTTCCTGAGGCACCTAAAATAGTTGTTAAACCCCCTGGACCCAAGTCCCTGGAGTTATTGAATATCCAGCATGAACTTGAAACCAATAGTGTTACTTATCCCAAGGCCTTTAGGTTTGCTATCGATACTGCTAGGGGCGCGACGATAAGGGATGTTGATGGCAATTATTACATTGATTGGGTGGCTGGTATTGCAGTGCTTAATGTTGGCCATAATAACCCATACGTACAGCAAACCGTTAGGGAACAACTCGATCATTACTGGCACTGGATGAGCGAGATACCCAGCGAGGCTAGGATTAGATTCCTAAGGAATTTGCACTCAATACTCCCTGGAGACCTTAGGGGCAAGGCAAAGGTAATATTTGGTGTCACTGGAGCTGATGCCTGTGAGACGGCAATAGCCCTAGCCAGATGGGTCACTAAGAAGCCCGTGATAATGGCATTTGAGGGCGCATACCACGGCATTCACCAGGGAATAGTCGCAATTACTGCAAAGACGGAATTACAGTCATACGCGGGTGTACCGTTAATCAATGTCGCCAGGGTTCCATACCCATACCCATACAGGTGTCCATTGCCAGCAAAGGATTCTGAGGACTGCGGCAATGCAGTGCTTAACTACATAGACCACCTACTCAGTGATCCATATACTGGCATTGGTGAGGTTGGCGCAATACTCGTTGAGCCAATACAGGGCGAGGGTGGATACATAGTGCCGCCAAGGAACTTCCTGAGGGGCCTTAGGGAGATTGCTGATAAGCATGGCATACTCCTCATAGCCGATGAGGTACAGACTGGCGTTGGTAGGACTGGTAGGTGGTGGGCTGTGGAGCACTTCGGTGTCACGCCTGATGTCATGTGTATTTCCAAGGCGATTGGCGGTGGCATACCAATGTCCGTGGTGGCCTATAGGGCTGAGTATGATGAGAAATTACCGGAGATGTTTCACCTAGGTACCTATAGGTCTAATCCACTGGCCCTGGCTGCTGGTGCCGCGGTTATTGAGTACATACGATCTAGGAACTTACTTAACAGGGCTTTACAACTTGGTGATTATGCAAGGAGGACCTTTGAGGATATTGCTGAGAGATATTCAATAATTGGCGATGTAAGGGGTATCGGCTTCATGATTGGTGTTGAGCTCGTTAAGAATAACTCAACTAAGGAACCAGGAGCGGAATTAGCAAGTGAGGTCAGGAGGAGGATGTTCGAGAGGGGTGTCTTGATGCATACATGTGGTCACTTTGGCAATGTTATGAGGTTTATGGCACCATTAGTGCTGACCAAGAGACACCTTGATGAAGGTACTAGGATATTTGAGGATGTAATTAGGGAGTTATCCCGTGAGACCAGGTGAGACTTATTAATAAACATGGCCGTAGGGCTGGACACAATAATTGATACATACATTCAGAATAGGAGTTAGAGGTTAGTGAGAGACCGCTGGAGAAAGTCGGTGTGCTTGTTACTAATGAGCTTGTTTTATCGAGGGATGAGATTATTAAGGCATTGGCACCGCAGATGAGGAATTAATACACAATGACCGTTAAGATGCGTGGGTGTAATAAGGTGAGTTTATTTTCAATTTTTATTATTCACTAAGCAGTGGTTTTATGACTTTAGGGTTGATGGTATTGGGAATCTCCTAGTACGTAGGGTTATCGTTAACCACCTATCGAAAGTATTCTCATGGAAAGAGTACTCACCACCCTCCCTACCCATGCCAGATGCCTTAATGCCTCCGAAAGGTACATGGCTCTCCTCTAGAAATGTTACATCGTTTATGTGGAACATGCCTGACTCCACATTTTCTGCAATATTCAGCGCCCTATTTATGTCCTTGGTGATAACGGCACCACTGAGCCCATAATCATTACTATTGGCAATCTCAATAGCTTGTTGATCGTCATCAACAACGATCACAGGCCTTATTGGTCCGAAGACTTCCTCCTTCATAACCCTCATGTTTAGATCAACATTAGTAAGTATTGTTGGCGTGAAGTAGTTACCCTTAACATCACTACCAAATAATACCTGAGCACCATGGTCTAAAGCATCCTTTAGGAATCCCTGCATTGTCTCGACTTGGTTATGGTTAATTAATGGTCCTTGATCCATATTCTTATCAGCCCTAGGATCGCCAATTCTGAGTATCCTCGTGTACTCCACAAACTTTTGAATGAACTTATCCGCAATACCCCTATGCACAATAATCCTCTTGGCAGCCGTACAGATCTGGCCCTGATGGAAGAAGGCTGCGAAAACTGCGAGCCTAGCAGCATAGTCTGGGTCGGCATCGTCAAGTATTATCAATGGGTCACTACCGCCAAGTTCGAGGGTCACGGTCTTCAGAGAACCACCAGCCTTAGACGCTATCTCCCTACCCGTAGCCGACTCACCAGTGAAGGTTATATGACTAACCCTCTTGCTAACAACTATCTCATCACCAACAACACCACCAGAACCAAACACAACATTCAACACACCCTTAGGAAGACCAGCCCTCTGGGCTAGTTGAGCTATCATATAGCCCGTTATTGGTGTATCACTGGCTGGTTTGTAAACCACGGTATTCCCTATGGCTAGGGCATGAGCTATCTTCTTCATTGATATTGACAATGGGTAGTTCCAGGGAGTTATAACACCAACAACGCCCTTAGGCTTCTTGAACACCAGGGATATCGTGGCCTCACTATCAGAATTGAGCACCTTGCCCTCATAGTGCCTAGCCATCTCAGCGGCATTCTGAATAAGTCTCTCGGTAAAGACAACCTCACCCCAGGCCTTCTTGTAGATACCGCCACCCTCCTCAATCAAGACCTTAATGAACTCATCCTCCATCTTCCTAAACTCCTCAAGCATCTTGTAAAGATACTCACTCCGCTTGATTGGCGTCAACCTAGACCAATTCTTTAACGCGTCATAGGCAGCATCGATGGCTGCCCTAGCATCCTCCCTACTACCTGCCGCAACCTCAGTCAGTGGAGAATCATCGATGGGACTCCTCTTGATTCTATACTCGCCGCTTGAGGGTTTAACGAACTCGCCATTTATGAAGTGATCCAGCCTAGGCAGAGGCATAATTAAAGCGGGCGCAAATCTATTAATAAAAATAACCTGGTACCGTCTTATGATATACTTAATAATACTGATGGTTTATTAATATTAATAAATATATTTATAAATTATGCATTAAACATTATTATAATTCTATAACATTTTTATTTTAGTCATTAACATAAATATGATATTTAATCATATTTAATATTAAACTTAGTTTCTAAGATCTAGGAAGTATGGACCCTGAAATTAAAACCTACCTAATTTTACTTATAATATCGTTAATCTTAATGATAGGCGGAGGTGCCTTTGCGTCCTATGTTAATTCTGACTTTGGTTTTGTCCATGTGTATCAAATAGCGATATATGGTGATCATGACGCTGTGATAAGCGCCATGCTTTATTTACCTAGCACTGCGTCGACGAAGCATCCTGTCCCTGCGATATTGGCTGTCAATGGGTGGAACAATCAAAAAGAGTTTATGCAAAATGTCGCCATAGAGCTAGCGAGGAGAGGATATGTAGTATTAATAATGGATCCCTATGGGCATGGGCTCTCTGGTGGTAGTATAGGGCTTGCAATTGCCTATGGGCCTTACGGTACGGTGAGCGCCCTAAAATATTTGACCTCCCTGCCCATGGTTAATGCCAGCGATATAGGTCTTGTTGGGCACTCCATGGGTGGCCTGGCAATAACTGAGGCCGCGTTGGCTTTACCAAATGATTATAGGTCAATGTTTTTCATGGAATCAACGCCGTTTTGGTACGGCTTCTATAGTCCAGCATTGGTTAGCCATCTCAAAAATGTAGCTATAGCCTTTGGTCTTTACGAGGAGTTAGGCCCATTGATGATGCATGAGCCGACAGGTTTTGACGCGCCAGAGTCACCATTATTAATGCAGTTCTTCAATACATCACAGCCAGTGGTGCCGAATGAGGTGTATGGTTCAATAAATGATGGGACTGCCAGAATATTATATCAACCTCCAATAACTCATGCACAGGCAACTGATGACCCGACTGAGATCGCTGAGGTAATACAATGGTTCTATCAAACCCTTGGCGCGCCCATTTACATACTGCCAACTAATCAGATATGGCAATGGAAAGTCGTTAGTACTGGATTGGCGTTATTTGGTGCTTTTATTTTCCTATTCGCTACTGGGGCCTTATTACTTAGAACAAGTGTATTTAGATCCTTAGTGAGACCAATACCTGATTACAAGGGATTTACAGGTATTGGTTGGTGGATCAATGCAGTAATAGCGACAGCCCTAGGTCCTGCACTGTACATATGGACAAATATGTTTGTCTGGACTCACCTAACATCATTCGTAAGTGTTGTATTTCCCCAGGTACAGAGCGATGTTTATATGTTCTGGGCATTGGTAGTTGGTGGTATAACAATAGTTCTTCTCATAATGGATCACTTCGTTTTCTTAAGGAAGAAAGGCGCATCTGCGGTTAATTATGGGCTTTCATGGGGTGATAGAAAGACTACTATAATCAATATAATTAAGGCCTTTGTATTCGCGGTTATAGTATTGTCGACCTTGTATGTAATACTGGACTTTGTTTTCTATACATTTAATGTGGACTTTAGGCTATGGATTTGGGCCTTGGAACCAATGACCTTTAGAAGATTCATATACTTCTGGGCGTATTTACTGCCATTTGCTATTCTCCTTGTACCACTGGCAGTATTATTTAGTGGGTTTATGAGACCAAAGGCTGGAAAGATAAGTACTGGAGCTGAAATGACTATTAACTCGGTAGTGTTAACTCTAGGCATAATTATCTGGCTGATCATTGTTTATGGAGAAATATTTACTGGCCACGCACCTAATCTAAGTGTGCTTCCAATATACATGATACCCTTCGTAATACTATGGCCATTAGTTGCCTCGCTAATAACATTTTACTTTAGGAAGACGGGAAATGCTTATGTCGGCATGTTCCTAGTGACAATGTTCATAGTATGGTACGTAGTCGCCTTTGACTCCTTTTAATACCAGTATTAATATTTAAAATAAAACGATAATCATCTTTAATTAAGTCACTATTATGATTATAAATTTAGAAATGGTCTTTAGTACAAAATTTATATGGGTCTCATTTAGTGAACCTAAACTTATTTACTGTAGATTGCCACTGAAAACTAAGGAAAAGTAAATGGATAGCATTAAAATCCATTAAGGCGACATAACATAAAGATATACTATTTTAATCAAATTCAAGTTCATGTTTGTAATAAGTTATTTTCGTCATTTCAAAAATCGAATAACCCATTCAGCTTTTGGTGCGGGGGGTGGGATTCGAACCCACGCAGGCCTTCGCCAGCGGATATCTTATTTTTGATCTTAAGTCCGCCCCCTTTGACCAGGCTCGGGCACCCCCGCAGGTTTAATTTAATAATCACGGTCTTTTTAACTTTTTTGCCCTGGTCGTTGTTACCTGCCTTTCGTGGTTATATTCACTTATTTATTTTCATATATTCTTGTTCAAATATAGTTTGTCAAGGTGTTAGGCAAAAAATGCATTTTTATAAAGGTATAAATTTTCGAGGTTTCATAATCGTTTGATTATGAGTAAGGTTGTGGATGTTAGTAGGGCATTGGATATTATTAAGGATAGTGATGTTATTGCGGTTTCTGGTTTTAATATGGCGACAACACCTGAATATCTACTTCTTAAGCTTTATGAGAGGTATAGGGAGACTGGTCATCCACGTGATTTATTCATAGTTACTGACTCATTACCTGCAGCTAGAGGGCGCGGCCTTGATCTAATTGCTGAGTATATGTTTAAAGATAACGATTTCGGCTTTATTAAGGGATTCATGATGACGTTTCTTGGCGTTGCTCCCTGGCTTCAGAGGCTAGCCATTGAGAATAGGGTTGAGGCTTACTCATTTCCAATAGGTGTTGCGACTAGGTGGTTTAGGAGCATTGCGTCTAGCACGCCGGCAATTACTAAGGTTGGTCTTGGGACATTCCTAGACCCTAGGCAGGATGGTATTTACTTAAATGACTTGGCGAGGGAGAGGAGGACATGTAGAGTTGAGCTAGTTAGTATTAATGGCGATGAGTACCTTCTCTATGATTGTCCAAAGCCAAGGATTGGCTTAATCAGGGGTAGTACTGCTGATGAATTTGGTAATTTAACAATGAGTGAGGAGGCAATTTACGGATCTGTTCTGGCGATTACCCAGGCCGTTAAGGCTCAGCCCAATCCCGGCGTTGTTATTGCCCAGGTGCTTTATGCAAGCAGGTTTGTTAATACCAAGGACGTTCATGTTCCAGGCCCATTAATTGACTATGTAGTAACCTCACCACCCGAGTACCACACACAATCGGCCAGTATTAAGTACGACCCAAGCGTCTGTGGTCGCGTCGTAATAAGCAATGCATGCTTACCCAATGATGATAAGGCTAATTTTGAAATAACCATTGCCAGAAGAGTTGTTCTCGAGTTTGTAAAGCTCGTTGAGAGATTAGGTAGGCCAATAGCAATAAACCTCGGTATTGGAATACCTGCCCTAGCCGCCAGGATAATAAAGAGTGAGGGTATTGATGATTATATAGTCACTACGGTCGAGTCAGGTCCCTGGGGTGGGATTGCACTTAGTGATGATGATTTCGGCGTAGCAATATCGCCTAAGGCAATACTGCCAATGCCAGACCAATTCATTATGTACGAGGGAGGCATTATAGACGCGGCATCACTTGGCTTCATGCAAGTTGGGCCTAGTGGTAATGTAAACCCAAGTTTCTTACCCGAGAAAGTTACAGGACCTGGTGGATTCCCTGTAATCGCCCATGGTTCACCTAGGCTGTACTTCGCTGGAGCATTCACTGCGGGTAGGAGGGATATTACTATTACTAATGGTAGACTTGCCATAATTAGGGATGGACCAATAATGAAATTCGTTAATAAACCCTATAAGGTCGGCTTCAATGCCGAGCTTGGACTTAAGATGGGTAAGGAGGTAATGTACATAACCGAGAGAGCAGTTTTTAGATTGACAAGTGAGGGGTTAGTCCTTGAGGAGTACGCACCGGGTGTTGATATTGAGAGGGACATATTGGCTAAGATGGAGTTTAAGCCAGTAATTTCAAGGCATCTACAGCCAATGGATAATTTAGTGTTTAAGGATGGACCCATGGGCCTACTGGAGATCGTTGAAAAGGCGATTAAGCGTTGATCAAGGCATAACCCATTATTCTTGGCTTTTTAGGTTTAGCATTCACGTTTATTATTAATGCCCTGCCACTAACCATGGGTAACTCACTGGTTAATACAATGCTATTGCCCTCAACCTTACCCATAACCTTAATACCATTAAAAATCACGTGGACCTCCCTAGCATCATCGCTCCACTTAAACCTGTTGAAGTCATTAATGGAGTTTATGAATTTCGTACCCGGCCTAATGAGCGCCTGTATTCCCTCAATATCCTCAAGTCTAGTATTCCTCAATGCCAAACCGACACGTGTACCTGGCATTACGGAGTCCTGGTCTTCATCAAGCACCTGGATGCTCTTGATCTCAGTCTCCACGTTCATTGGGTATGCAATGAACTTATCATGTACTGATACCTGGGTCAATGCGTAGCCAAGCACTACAACACCGACACCCTTAACATTAAATGCCCTATCGACATATACAAGGCCCCTATCACTAACATCCATGTCAAACTCCCTAAACTCAGATATTAACTTCGAAATACTCAGCTCACTGAAATACTTCATGAAGGTGTTGGTATCATTCGTAAGAATAATACCTGGCAAGCCTGACGCTTCAAGCAATAATGCTCTCTCACCATCAAGCCAAGTTATTGCATCGCTCACTTTGAAGTAAAAGGAGCTTGATATAGAGACTGCAATTGCTTCATCAAGTATACTATCTGGACTCGGGATTAGGATACTACGTACGAGATCATTAATCTTCCTATAGTAAACCCTCTCCTCACCCCTATCCCTCTTACCAAGCATTGAGGCTATCTCAAAAGCCTCCTGGTCGTTCGTTGATAATATACTCACTATGCTTCCTCGAAGCACGAAAATAATGACCGAGAATTATTGCTTTTAAACCTATCGTATTAATTAAGTAAAATGATCATGGAGGTAAAATACTAATGATGTCGCCAGCTATCCCAGCAAGCCCAAGCTCCTCAACAGTCTTTCTCCTCGGGTAGCCAGTGCTTGGATCCCAACCGAGTGTCTCCCAGTACTGCTCTCTCATCCTCTCCACATCCTCCTCAGTCAACTTAACACCAGCCAGCGGTCCCTCCGGGAATGGTTCGAGAACCCTCTTGGGTAACTTAAAGTCCTTCTTTGGATTTACTCTCTCCCTAACATTGAATAATTGCCTAAGTGTGTGTATTCTATGGCCGACCTTAAGCAGTTCCTGTGGTGTGTACCTCATGCCGGTTACGGCATATATCAGGTCTATGTATGGCAGGGTCCTATAGATTACTTGAGATGCGAATTGACAGAAGCCTAATGAGTTCTCGACCTGTGTGGACATGGCTATTATGGCTGCCTTACGACCCTTATCACTATAGTCATACTTAGGTGATGCGCCTAGGTCCATGCCAATGTCGAATGGCGCCCAAAGCCTCTTGCCGCCCTCACCCCACCAATGAACACCACCAGCCGTGTGCCTAGCTGGCGTTGGATCTGCGGTATATGTGATGGCCAGTCCAGGTAAGAACTGTGGGTGATGTGATGGTAATTCCTGACCTCCAACATGCATTGCATACTGCTCGGCGCCCTTACCAATTATCTCAGCAGCCCTCTTAACACCTTGGCCAAGTATCTTACCGATTCCCTCAGCCTTGGCTATTAACTCAACGAGCTTAACCACTGAGTCAGGATCACCCCACCTCAGTGGAAAGCCAACATCCTTCTCGGTGAGTATTCCCTTCTCGTATAGTTCGAAGGTGAAACCCACAACATTTGCCGTCGATATTGTGTCTAATCCATACATGTTGCAGAGTTCACCGACATAAACCACTGAGTCCTGGTCGGCATTTAATAGGGCTGGTCCAAAGAGCGAGGCTGTTTCGTACTCAAGTCTGTGTCCCTCAACCAAGCCATACCTAGTGCTTCTTCTAATCCATGCACCACAGGACACTGGGCAGCTTGCGCAGCCGTAGGGCTTAATATTATCCTGAATTACCGTATTAGTCCCAAACTTCTCAAGGTTCTTGGTTCCGTAATCCCTAACGCCAATGCCAGCCCAATTCTTGATTGGTGTGTCACCAGATAACACACTCGTGTCCAGTGTGGATATTGTTCCATACTTATGCCAAATGTCATAGGCCTTCGCCCTAGTCGTTCTCAACGCATCAAGCAATTCCTTGATTTTTTGCCTAAGTAGATCTTTATCATGTATCACGGGTTTCTTATCACCAACAGCAACTATAGCCTTCAGTTTCTTACTACCCATTACGGCAGCAAGTCCAGACCTGCCGTAGGCCCTGCCATACTCATTAATAATAGCCGCAATTAACTGAAGTCTCTCCCCAGACGGTCCAATACTAACCACTTGGGCACCCTTATACCTGCGTCTCAACTCATCCTCGGTCTCCCTAGCTGTCTTACCCCAAAGGTCACTCGCGTCCTCAATGTGTATATTACTATTATCAATAAGTATATAGACGGGTTTCTCGGAAGCGCCAGTTACGAAGACAGCATCTAAGCCCGCCTCCAATAACTTAGGGCCGAACCTACCACCGGCGTTAGAATCACCCCAACCACCCGTTAATGGTGACTTACCAACTGCCATAGACCTACCGGTCATTGGAATACCACTCGCATTTAGTAGGCCAGATATTATGCCCAGTATGTTGTCAGGACCTAGTGGGTCTACCCTAGGCTTCATGTGGGTGTATAGGAACCAGGTACCAAGCCCATAACCACCAAGGAAATCCCTATACACATCATCAGGTACCTGAATCTTCCTAACCTCTCCTGTTGAGAGATTAACAAAGCCTATAATCCCATTAACACCCTTTATGACCACAACAAGAAATAATCACATCTCCTTTAAAAGTTAAACCCAGTAGATTAGGTAATAAAAATGCATGGTTATGGTTTATGGATATTGAGTATGACTAAGACTGATTAACCGTGCTCTTAGTAATCTCGCTCCTGTGGATTTGCTTGAATAGGTATGATGATACCCAAAGCATTGCACCAGCCACCATGTAACTCCCACCAATCCCGATGAAATCTGCTAAATACCCAGACGCTAATGACCCTGTTAGATACGCCGAACCAGTAATGAAGCTATAGGCACCAAGACCCTTACCCTCCTCGCCATTACCGAGTTTCTCGAAGATCATAACACTTGACGCGGTGTAGAATGTTGGGTAGGCGATACCTGCGGCTAGTGGGTATAGTGTTAATCCTGTAATGATCATGGTCTCCGGAGTTGATGCAGTTAATCCAATTAGGAAGTATGATAATCCCCTTAGTATTGATGAGTGCGATGATGCTCTTGCATTGCCACCGAGTAGGTGTATTATGCGTGGGGTAATCATATAACCGATGATCTGAACTCCCATGCCTACGGAAATTATGGTCATTACCCAAGGTCTCGATAAACCACCAACCCTTAGTCCGTATGGGTAAAGCGTGTTGAATATTCCTGATGATAAATAGAAAATAACAAGCGCCAAGTAAAGAGTAATTAACTCGCCCAGATTAACATTACGAATACGCCCCCTAAATACCCGCCTACTTACTATCTGTCTTTCACCATTGCTGACCCGCGGTACAGAAATTAATGACCAAGCAAAGGAGATAACAGGTAATAAGCCCATGATGAGCAATATGGACTTAATGCCCATAAAGCTTGATAATACGGCAGCCGAAACATCACCAACTAGGTAACCCAGCGAACTAATGAAGTTAAGTAAGGAATATGACTCACTCAATTTATACTTGCTCGAGGACTTAACAAGGATGAAACTTGTGGAAACACCAACGGCGGAGGAGAATAGTGATGATGCGGCGTAGTAAAGGGCTATTTGTGGAATATTAGGCGCATAGGTAAGAGCTAGGATGAATAGGGCTGTGCCGAGAAAACCCAGGACAAGCACCTCCTTATTACCATACCTGTCAAGCAGGAAACCCCACAGTAATGGCGCAATGATACCGGCAGCAGAGCCCGCAGCCATGGCGTAACCAACATCCACGGGGCTACCTCTAAACGATGCTATCTCGAGAGTAATCAGGGTACCCAGAGGACCAATGGCGACACTATACGGCAATAGGGTCAATACCCACCTAGTACTTCGCTTATCGATAAGGTCCATACCATGGCAAACATAATTTAAGGCCCATTTAAAACATACTACATGAGAATAATCAAAAAGAAACAGAAAGTTTACCTAATGCATCTCTTAAACGTGATTTACGACACCTTACTAAGACTTAAGCAGAGACCATATAATTGCTACCTATGTGCATTATGAAACATGCATACCTTCCCTTATACTCTCCTCATACACGTATCTACCACCCCTCATGTATGATAGCACGGCGCCTATGACCACGAATATTATAGATATGTATAGCGAGAACCTAAGGCCCATCATGAACGATGGGCCGAGGATGCTGGGCAGGAATGTGTTGCTATCCAGGAGTTTCACCACGCTTGATGGCAAATTACTCACTGCAGAGTTAGGTAGTACTGATGCTGGGTCCATGCCGAGGAACGTAGCGAAGAGTAGGCTTGACGCTGGTATGTTAGCTAATACATTAGCTACGTTGGTTGGTAACCCATAGCTCAGAGCAATCTCATGTATCCTGATTGGTACGTATTGTGAGAATACGCTCATGGCTATTGTGAAGAACATAGCCATACTTATTGTGGAACCAACATTACTCAAGGTCTGTCTCATACCATTACCTGCGCCCCTATCCCTTGGGGGTAATGCGTTCATGATTGAGGTTGTGTTTGGCGAGGCGAATAGACCATTACCAATACCATTAATGAATAGTATTGACTCGAACTCGGTTAGGTTAAAGTTGTAGGGAAGTAGCGTGAGTAGGTAGAGCGATATCGCGATTATTGCCATGCCCACGGTAGCTATAATCCTGGCACCATACTTATCCGTGAGTGATCCGCCTATTGGCGCCATTATCACCGTACCCACAAGCATAGGTAGCATGTATATACCAGCCCAGAATGGTGTCTCCGTGTAACTAAAGCCATGGATTGGTAGGTATATGCCCTGCAGCCATATTGTTATTAGGAACATAATCGCGCCCCTGGCCAGCGATGATAGGAAGAGGGCCATTACACCGTAGGTGAAGGGCCTAACCCTAAACAGTGATAGCTTGAAGAGCGGCTCTTCCTGTCTAAGCTCTATTGGTATAAAGGCAATAATAAATGCCGTGCCTGCTATGAAGGACGTAATGACCAATGGGTTTGTCCAACCCATCTCCGAGTTTCCATAGGGCATTAGGGCATAGGTGAAGCCAAGGGTTATCAACACGAGACCGAGAGCCAGCGTCAGGTTACCCCAATAATCAATCTTCACCCTCACGTTTCTCCCATCAATCCTCCTCAGTTTGAATACAGACCACAGTGCACCGGCTATCGCAAATGGTACATTAACGAGAAAGAGGAGGTGCCAGTCATAATTTGAAAGTAAACCACCCAGTATTATTCCTAGGAAGGAACCAATTATGAAGGAAGCCTGGTTCAAACCAAGCGCCTTACCTCTCTCGCCAGGTGGGAAGGCATCGGTCAGGAGTGCCGTGCTATTAACCATGAGAAAGCCACCGCCCACGGCCTGAATAACCCTGAACGCTATCAGGAGCAGAGCGCCAAAATTACCCGAGTTACTTGGTATTAATGATAGTAGTACCGAGGCTACTGCGAATATTATGAAACCGAGGGTATAAAGCCTGGTCTTACCGAATAGGTCTGAGATCCTGCCGAAGGTAACGAGGACACTGGCAAGGACTATGCTATACCCCATGAGGACCCAGAGCAGGTAATCAAACTCCCCAGGTAGGAATGGATTAACATTCAATCCCCTAAAGATCGTGGGCAGCGATATTAAAACTATGTACATATTAATTGAGGACATTATTACCCCGAGCGTTGTATTGGTCAGCACAACCCACTTATACTCCATTAACAATCAAAACCGTTATCAAAATCAAGTCATATTTAAAACTAACGCCAATAAAAATAAGCAGAAATAATCCTCATTTCAGCTATATGCAATAAACATAACTGTAATAATTTTTAATCCATCATGCATTAATCTTTAGACCCATCATATAATTAATGTAATTACTGCATTTTACTCGAGGTGTTTTGGTGCCTTCGGGTATTTATTCCATAGTTCTGGATCGTGACTAATAACGAGCTTAACATTAGGTCTTCTAAGCCAGAGCTTTAGCATCTTTATACCCTTGAGGAATTCCTCAGCATTACCAAGCAGCCAACCCTTACTCTCGATCTCCAGTTCCCTTGGTAGGTGTAGGAAGTCACCCGTGAATACGTAAGTATTGCCTGCATCCGTAGTCACCTTAATTAACATACTCCCTGGGGTATGACCACCAACTAGGTATAGCTCCACGCCTGGCAATAGCTCAAAGTAATCGGTACTTACTGGATTTAGGTTGGCGCCTCTTAGGTTATCGATGTCGACTGGCACGTAGGCGCCAGTCTTACCGAGCCACATCATGTAGAGTGCATGCTTCAACTCCTTCTCATGCATCACGAACATAGTCCCAGCATCCTTAAGCAGGTAGGCTTGCCCTGTGTGGTCGAGGTGCAGGTGCGTGAATACCACGAAGTGTATATCCCCCGGCTTCAGACCGATCAGTTTCAGTTGATTTTCAAGCCTATTCTCATCGGTGAACTTTGTCATTGGGAATACATCCCACGACGATTTAGGCCAAACCTTCTGAGCCTCTGGATGAGGACCAGTATCAATGAGGACGAGACCATCCTTATGCTCAACTAAGGCCCCAGTTACTGGAATATCAACCCAAGTGGCTGGTTTGGAAGTGCCTCTCTCGCTAATGACTGATGGATCCGGTATGAACCAACCCATTTCACCGGATAGAACGCCATAATCAAGCAGATAGACCCTCTTTACTCCAGTATTCATCATAATTGGATAAAGATAATATATTTTAAGTTTTACTTCTTCAACTTCTCTAGTTAACAAACTACCAATACTGCATTGCTTCCTTAAACATTTGCTCTAGGTCCTTCTTACCTGGCACCTTTGGAGAGACCACAAGCAGTCGTTGCTGGGCATAGGCACCCTCAACCAGGTTTGGTACATCCACATCCTTAAAGCCCATCTCCCTAAGCCCACTTGGTAGTCCAAGGTCCTGCATAAGCCTTATCAACGCTTCATATATCGCCTCACCAATCTTCTTCGGTGTCTCCGTAGGCTCAACATGAACACCAAGAATCTGCGCAGCCCTTGCAACCCTATCTGGTGCCACTACCGCTATATACTTCATGGCCGTCGGTGCACCCATCGTTACTGATATACCGTGAGGAACCAATGGATAGTCAACCGGGTAGTCCGGTGGCTTCCACTCCTTAACCATACCAGCTATTGGGTAAGCCATTGCATGGGGTATGTGAACGCCTGCATGCCCGAATCCAATGCCAGCTATTGAGGCTCCAAGCATCATGTAGTACCTAGCCTCAATGTCACTACCATTATATGTAGCCCTCCTCAAATACTTGGCAACCCACTCAATAGCCTTCTCAGCAAACATATCTGAAATTGGTGTGGCACCAACGTAGGCCGGCCTCTCCGCTGGGCTCTTAGGCCTTGGCCTTGAGTAGTATGGCCTAGCGGTGTATGATTCGATGGCGTGCATTAATACGTCAAGTCCCGTGGATGCAGTAATCATTGGAGACATACTAAGTGTATTAAGTGGGTCGATAAGTGCAACCGTGGGCCTTATGTATGGGTGCGATATGCCAGTCTTCACGTGATACTTCAAAACGTCAAGTACGATAACGCCGGTATTCTCGGCGCCCGTACCTGCGGTTGTTGGTATAGCAATCAACGGCTTTAACGGACCTGGTGGAGCCTTACCCTGGCCAATCGGCTTATTTATGTAGTCCATTATTGGCGCCGGGTATGTCGTTAATAAATTAACGGCCTTCGCGGTATCCATCACACTACCGCCGCCGAAGGCCACGAAGCCGTCGTAATTCTTATCCTTAGCGTAATTAACGGCATCCATTATAGACTCATCAGTAGGCTCGATATGCACGTTATAGTAAACATCGACTTGGATGCCCTCATTCTCAAGGGACTGCTTAACAACTTCATACCTACCACTCTCATAAAGTGTCCTGCCAGTGACCAGGAGAACCCTCTTAAGACCGAGTCTCCTAGCCTCATAACCAACCTCACTCGTCACGCCAAAACCGAACTTAACAACCTGGGGGATACTCAGCGAAAAGACAGTATCCAACTCACCCATACCCATAAACGAGAAAGCCATTATTAATAAATTATGATTCACTATTTTAAATTTTACCCTATACTCCTAGTTAGAAATTCTAGGTCTTATTTATCATAAAAGACCATAAATAACTAATAGAATATCAAATACATAGGCAAATAGTATTTAATAAACTAAATACATATTGAATGAGGCACTACCACGTACAGCATTAAAACAATTTTATTTATAACTTATGTATATGGAATTATTTATAAAATAATGTATCATAATTATGTCGAGTTATTAATTATATGACAGATAAAACTTTAATTCCATTAACCTTATATTTAATATGTATGGTTGAGCTCACGAGAGATGTTGCTCTTAAGATGTATGAGTTAATGATTAAAATACGTTATTTTGAGGACACAATGAGAAAGTGGTATTGGGAGGGTAAAGCGCCAATCTTCGATATTGGTTCTGGTCCAATACCTGGTGAGATGCACTTGGCCGCTGGTCAGGAACCTGCGTCCGTCGGAGTTATGATTCACCTAACCCCAGCTGATGCAGTATTCGCAACTCACAGGGCTCATCATGTGGCCATTGCCAAGGGCGTTGACTTGAAGAAAATGGCAGCTGAGATTTTCGGTAAAAAGACCGGACTTGGTAAGGGTAAGGGTGGGCACATGCACCTATTCGACTCAATGGTTAACTTCGCATGTAGTGGTATTGTTGGTGCCGCGTTTCCGCAAGCCATTGGCGCCGCATTGGCCTTTAAACTTCAGGGAAGAAATAACGTTGCTGTCGCCTATGGTGGTGATGGCGCAGCTAATCAGGGAACGTTCCATGAAGCCCTGAACTTAGCTGCAATTTGGAAGTTACCAGCAATATTTGTGATTGAGGACAATAAATGGGCAATATCAGTGCCTAAATCGAAATCAACAGCGATAGCCAGAAACAGTGATAGGGCCGTGGCTTATGGAATACCTGGAGTCTTCGTACCTGATAACGATTTATTTGCACTATTTGAGGCTGCCAGGGAGGCTGTTGATAGGGCTAGGAGAGGTGAAGGACCAACACTAATTGAAATTGAGACTTATAGATTCTATGGGCATTTTGAGGGTGATCCTGAGATTTATAGGCCTAAGGAGGAGGTTGAGGAACTTAGGAAGAGAGATCCGATAATTAGAGTTAGGGATGAGTTAATAAGGAGGGGTTGGCTTGATGACAAGGAGGATGCCCAGATACAGTCTAGGGCTAGGGCGGAGGTTGATGATGCAATTAAATTCGCCCTGGATAGTCCATACCCAGAACCTGAGGAGGCTCTTAGAGACGCATTTTCATTACCAGAATCGGTTGGTAAGGCCGATGTTGGTTGGCCATCCACAAGTGGTAGGGTATTACCTGCGTATATGGCGATTTCCGAGGCAATAGCCCAGGAGATGGAGCGTGACTCAAGGGTATTCTACATGGGTGAGGATGTGTGTGCCTATAATGGCATATTCGGCATAACCCAGGGGCTATGCCAGAAGTTCGGGCCCGATAGGGTTAGGGATACTCCAATCTCCGAGGCGGGCTTCATAGGGGCTGCCGTGGGTGCGGCAGCAGTTGGTATGAGACCGATAGTGGAGTTAATGTTTGTGGATTTCCTGGGTGTAGCCTTTGACCAAATATTTAATCATATGGCGAAGAACCACTACATGTCCGGTGGGCAGGTTAAAATGCCCATAGTATTGACAACAGCGATTGGTGGTGGTTATAACGATGCAGCCCAGCACTCTCAAGTACTTTATGCCTTATTTGCCCATGTTCCTGGGCTTAAGGTTGTAGTGCCTTCCAACTCATATGATGCTAAGGGATTAATGATAAGTGCCATTAGGGATGATGATCCCGTGGTGTACATGTTCCATAAGAAGATCCTTGGCTTGCCCTGGATGTCATATCCAAAGACTGCGTTAACGCATGTACCTGAGGAGGAGTATACAGTACCGATTGGTAGGGCTAGGATTGCTAGGGAGGGTAGGGACGCCACCATAATTACGGCTGGTCTCATGGTACACTACGCATTGGAGGCTGCTGATAAATTAGCTAATGAGGGTATTAGTGTTGAGGTGGTTGATTTGAGGACAATAAAGCCACTTGATAGGGAGACGATAGTGAATAGCATTAAGAAGACGGGTAGGGTGCTCGTGGTTGATGAGGACTACCTAAGCTTTGGCTTGACTGGTGAGGTGGCGGCCATAATCTCCGAGGAGGCTCATGGGTACTTGAAGGCGCCATTTAAGAGGTTAGCTGTGCCGGATGTACCGATACCCTACAGTAGGCCTCTTGAGCAGTTCGTAATACCATCAACGGACAAAATAGTGAGCGCCATTAAGGATCTAATGAAGTAAGGTGAGGCATTGAGTTATTAATGTCTCATTATTTAAAATAATAAGGTGATATTGTTGCATAAGGTCGGTCTAATCGTTAATCCAGTGTCTGGAACTGACATTAGGAGAGCTACATCGACAGCTGGGTTTATTGATAATATGCAAAAGGCGCGCACTGTCAAGAGTATACTGAGGGGTATTGAGGCTGTGGGCGTCGATGAAGTCCTAATAATGCCTGATTTCTATGGAATTGCAGCCCATGCACTTTGGGACTTACCACAATTAAGCCTTAAATGGAGTTTTATAGACATGAAGCCTAGGGGTGACTATACAGATACTGTTAATGCCGTTAAGGAAATGGTTAAGGAGAGAGTAGGTAGTATAGTGATCCTTGGTGGTGATGGTACCGTTAGAGTCGCATCAAAGGTCTCCGTCAATACTCCACTGCTCCCGATATCCACTGGCACTAATAATGTAATACCGTATTTCATAGATGGTACTCTAGCGGGTATCGCAGCTGCTGCGGTGGCTAATGACCTAGTTAATGACAGTGTCACGTATAGGTTAAGGAGGATATTACTGATAATAAATGGTGAAGTAGTTGATCAGGCATTAGTTGATTTGGGGGCGACGCTTTACCCATTCAGGGGCGCCAGGGCTGTTATTGATCCTAACATGATAACTGAGACCTTCATATCACTGGTGAAACCACTTAGTATTGGTTTGGCATCAATAGGCAGTGTTCTGAGGCCCAATGGCTTACCTAGTGACAAAATACTTCATGTGATCATTGGATCAAGGTTTAGTATTAAGGCCGTGCTAATGCCCGGTTATGTGACTAATATGGGTATTGATAGGGTTGAGGAGATAAGCCTTGGTATTAAGGTGCCAATAAGTAGGGCGTACACAATTGAGCTTGATGGCGAGAGGGAAGTGGAGATTTTCAATGGTGACTATGTTGAGGTAATGGCTGATGAGAAGGGTCCCGTCATCATAGATGTCAATAAGGCAATGCAGGAATTATTTTTAAGGCAATGTTCTAACTGTCCGTAGGACTAGGGCTTCTTGAAATAATAAACGTCCTTTATAGCCTTCATTACCTTCTCGGTGCTTGGTATCCACTCACGCTCCAGAGCCTCACTAAATGGTACTGGTGTTGCTGGCGGTGTGACTAACTTAACGGGAGCCTTAAGATGCTCAAAGGCCTTAGAGACCGCGAGGGCTGCTATATCAGTTGCGAAGGATGCCCTTGGGTAACCTTCATCAACAACCACTAGCCTGCCCGTCTTCCTTATTGAGTTCAGTATGGTGCCTTCATCGAGTGGTACTAGGGTTCTTGGGTCAATAACCTCAACACTAATACCCTCATTAGCCAGCTTCTCCGCGGCTTCGAGAGCCTTATGAACCATCCACGCAGTTGCAACCACAGTCACGTCCTTACCTTCCCTCTTAACGTCAGCAACACCAAACGGTATTTTATAGGGTCCCTCGGGCACCGGGCCTCTAACGCCATAGAGCATCTTATGCTCAATGAATATTACTGGGTCCTCCTCATCAAGTATTGCTGTTAGTAATAGGCCCTTGGCGTCGTATGGTGTTGAGGGCATTACAACCTTAAGCCCAGGAACGTGGATAAATATTGCATGTAATGACTGGGAATGTTGGGCGGCTGCTTGAATACCTGCGCCGCACACTGTCCTGAGGACCATGGGAATCTTAACCTTACCACCTGTCATGTACCTAAGCTTCGCTGCCTGGTTGTATATTTGGTCAAAGGCTACACCCAGGAAGTCTATGAACATTAGCTCAGCAACAGGTTTCAAACCCATCATTGCAGCGCCTACTGCAGCTCCTATGAAGCCAGACTCAGCTATTGGGGTATCCCTAACCCTCTCTGGGCCGTATTTGTCGTATAGGCCCATTGTAACTCCAAATACACCGCCATAAACACCCACATCCTCACCCATTATTACTACCCTCTTATCGACGGACATTGCGTAGTCCAACGCCTCATTTAGGGCCTGGACAAACGTTATTTCCCTCGTGCTTGCCATGCTCATCACCTCACTCCCACCTCCAAACTAATACTCCATTTGTTGGCTTTGCAAATACATCCTCATAAAGCTCCTCGGGCTCTGGGTATGGACTATCCTCAGCGAACTTCACGGCCTCCTCAATCTCATTAGACACGCGCTTCCACACGGCGTCAAGCTCCTCCCTAGTTGCTATGCTTCTCTCAAGTAGGTACTTCTCGAATAACTTAATTGGGTCCTTATTATTCATCCACCACTCAAGCTCGTCCTTGGACCTATAGATCTGCGGATCACCCTCAAAGTGACCCCTGAACCTATATGTCTTGGCCTCTATTAGTGTTGGTCCCTCACCTCTCCTAGCCCTATCAACAGCCTCCTTTGTTGTTTCGTAAACTGCCAGTACGTCCTGTCCATCAACACTCACGCCGGGTATTCCATAGGCCTTTCCTCTCTCGGCAACGCTGGTTATTAATTGTTGTTTCGAGTAGTGAAGTGATATTTGATACAGATTATTCTCACATACGAATACAACGGGTAACTTCCAAATTGCAGCTAGGTTGATCGCCTCATGGAAGTTCTGCTGATTCGAACCACCCTCTCCAAAGAAGGCAACGGCCACATTATCCCTACCCAATAATTTAAAGGCCAATGCAGCACCAACCGCATGGGGTATACCGCCACCAACCATTCCATTGGCACCGAGCATGCCAATACTTGGATTAGCAATATGCATTGAACCACCCTTACCCCTATTACTACCCGTCCTCTTGCCAAATAATTCGGCGAAGGATGCCTTCAGATCGCCGCCCTTGGCGATGTAGTGACCGTGGCTCCTGTGAGTCCCCGTAATCACATCGCCGGGTTTCAATGCGGCCATGACACCGGTGGCCACGGCCTCCTCACCGACATATAGGTGTACAAAGCCCTTGATCTTACCCTGGGCGAAGAGTTCTGCGGCCTTATTTTCATGGAGTCTTATCTTGACCATGGTCTCGTACATCCACATAAGCTTATCCTTACTTAACTCCTCCCTCTGTGCCATAACAATGTTTCTAATTTTACTTCTTTTAAGTTTTGCCATGATTTGCATATTCATGGTCTATGAATGTAATTCATGACAAAAAGTAAATAAATAGTAATGACTTATGTTCATTTATGCCTAGAGACCCCGTGATAGGTCTCGTGATTAATCCACAGGCTGGTAGAGACATTAGGAGGTTGGTTGCCTACGCCAGTGTCTTTGATAATTCTGAGAAGATGAATATTGTGCGTAAACTAATAATGACCTTACTTGATCTTGGTATTAATAGGTACGTAATAATGCCTGAGCCCGAGGGCATTGTAACTACCGCATTACACTCACTACCGAGTAATGTTATTGAGAGTATTGAGTATGAGTATGCCCCAATAAGGGTTAGTGGTACTTGGGTTGATACCTATGATGCGGTTAGGTACATGATTGGTAGGGTTGATGCATTAATAGTCCTTGGTGGCGATGGGACGAATAGGATAGTTGCCAAGACTGGTATTGAGGTGCCTGTCATGCCAATATCGACTGGTACGAATAACGTGTTTCCATACATGATAGAGGCCACTATTGCTGCGGAGGCCATAGCGGCCATAGTACTTGGTTATGTCGGGGTTGAGGAAGGCGCGTACAGGACTAAGGTTATTAGGATTTATGAAGATGGTGAGTATAGGGATATGGCTATTGTGGATGCGGTATCCACTTCCTATCAGTATATAGGTGCCAGGGCAATTTGGGAGCCTGAGTACATTAGGGAGGTTTTCACAGTGCTTAGTGCACCGTATAATATTGGCCTATCATCAATAGCCGGCTTATTTAAGGAGGTTGGTCATGAGAATGATGAGGCAATATACGTTAGGTTATCGAGGAATGGAACTGGTAAGTCATTTAGGACAGCAATAACGCCAGGCCGCATGAGTAGGCTCAACGTTGAGGAGGTCAGGGAGGTGAGACTCGGTGAGAGGGTTCAGTTAAGCCCTGGTTCGACGTTAATAGCACTGGATGGTGAGAGGGAGTTCATGGTTGATCCAGGGAGTGATTTGGTGGTTGAGGCTGTCAGGAGTGGTCCATTTGTAATTGATTATAGGAAAACCCTCAGTATAGCGAAGGAGAGGGGGTTCTTCGAATCATTCAAGTAATTCCCTGGGTATCTCAACGCTAATGAATTCCCTACCGAAGACCCACTCAGCTCTATTATACTTATTATAATATAAGTACTCAGCAAGTCTGAGTTCACGTTCAGTTAATTCATCCCTATAGTACTCAAAGCCCAGGTACTCCGAGTAACCCCTGAGTAACGCGCCCTTAACCTCATCCATGTCCTTACCCGTTAGGTCATACACATTACCAACCCTATGACTGACCTGGGTAACACCCTTATCCTGGAGCTTTGTCTTGGGAACCTTAAGGACCCTGGCAAGCATATCTAGGTTGCTCCTTATGAGCATGGTTGCGTGAAATAGCACAAAGCCCTCCCTCAAACCCGCGGCTGAGCCAAGGACCTTCCTATCATTAATCTCCACATCATTAAGTCCAGGGCTCTCAGCCTTAACACCAAGTCTCTTGAAGGCCAGTAATACTGGGTTTATCATTGTCTCGTACATCCTAACTACGTCATTACTCATGCCGTAGACGTCAGGCACTATCACGGAGTATATTAAGTTACCGAGGTCCTGATAAACAGCGCCACCGCCAGTGTCCCTCTTAGCTATTTGAATGCTGTATTGCTGGGCAACGTCCATGTTAATCTCCTCCTCAGCGATCTGGAACTTACCAATGATAACGGCATTCCTATGCCTCCAGAACCAGAGGGTTGGTGGTGACTTGCCGAGCATCATGAGTCTGAATATCGCCTCCTCAACCGCCAGGCTCATCCTTGGGTTATCCAGGAACTCATGCTCCACAAGCCTAACCCTCATGGCGAACACCCATTATTGCCTCAACGAAATCCTCCTCAGTAACGAATGGTACCTTAACACCACTATTGAAGAACTCATGAACAACTCTACTAACATCGCCCCTACTGAATTTAACACCAGTCAACGACTTCTCAAGCATGAGCAATGCCTCCTCTGGGTACATGAAGAAGTCACCCGTTATTCTAATCCAGGTTATCCTGCCATCATCACTAAGTCTCAATCTAACTCTTATCAAACCCTTCTTAGCCTTATACTCATTAATCAAGGACATCTATAAATAAAGTCCTAGTCAATATTTAAAAATTCCCATTAGGTGCAATTGCTATGCTTATTACAGTACCCAATCTCTGGAATTACGATAGGTACGGACCGGGAGTCATCACAGAGTGGTATAAGAAGGAAGGTGACATTGTGAAGAAGAAGGAACCCCTGTGTCAAATAATGGTCATTAAGGCCACATACATAGTGGAGAGCCCAGTGGATGGTAAATTAACGAAGATAATAGCCCAGAAGGGCACTAAGGTCAAGCCTGGCGATCCACTCGTGGAGGTTGAGGAGATAACAGCACCACAAGCTCCAGCGCCAGCACCTACACCACAACCAGCACCACAGGTTATTACCGCACCCGAGGTTAGGGAGTACTCAGTGATTAAGATCGAGGGTCTTAGGAGAGTTATTGCTGACAGGATGACCGAGAGCCTGAGAACCGCAGCACAATACACGCTGCACATGGACGTGGATGCCACGGAACTCGTGAAACTTAGGGAAGAGAGGTTCAGGGATTACTCATACACAGAACTACTCTCATACATAGTAATTAAGGCGCTTAAGGACTACCCAAGCCTTAATGCCCACGTTGTTAATGATGAGATGAGGGTATTTAACCACGTGCATCTAGGCATTGGAATACAAACGGATAATGGCCTCCTCGTGGGTGTTGTTAAGAACGCCGACACAATGGACCTGGATGCTCTTGTCAAGGGCATTAGGAGGATTATTGATGATGTTAGGCAGGGGAAGGCAACGCCTGAGGAGTTGACTGGGTCCACATTCACAATAAGTAACCTGGGAATGACAGAGGTCATTTACTTCACACCAATAATAAACCCGCCGGAGGTCGCGATACTCGGTGTTGGGAAGATTAGGGATACCAATGGGAGAAAACTCCTACCGCTAAGCCTAACCCTTGATCACAGGGTGATTGATGGCTACGTAGGCGCTCAATTCCTGGGTAGGCTCAAGGAGTTGATTGAGAAGCCCCAGGGAGTACTGCCTGGACTACCGTCTCCGCCTGAGGTTTCCTATACCCTAAGCGCGGTTTCACTGTCAGATACTAGGATTGAGGCTACCATAAGGAACTTCAGGGTAATGGTTGATGAGACAGAGGATGCGGGAGGTACAAACACAGCGCCAAACCCAATAGAATACTTACTACTTGCCCTAGCTGGGTGCATGAATGTAACCATTAGGAAGATAGCCAGGGAGAGAGGTGTTAAGATAGACTCAATGCAATTAACGGTGACCGGTTCACTAAACCCAGCCAGGTTTGAGGGTCTCACAAAGACTGGGAGGGCTGGCTTGACTCATGTAAGTATTGAACTGAGTATATCAACAACAGCACCAAGGGATGCAATAAACGATATAATTAAGGAGGCCGAGGAAAGATGCCCAGTGCACGACACATTAACTCAAGGAACACAAATAAAAATCGCAATAAAATAATTAAACAACTCACTAGGTAAAACTTTCATTGCCTTATCCCTTCTATTATGCTTCTTGGTATTGTTAGTGTTACTACGTAGTTTGGTTCGTCAACTATTTCCGAGATCCTAAGGTTTCCAATCACACTACTTAGTACGTAACCCTCCTCGGGTGTTAACCCATAGAGCTTGCTCAGTATCGTTAGCATGTCCTCAAGGGCATCCCTAGCCGCCTGGTATAAATCGCTGGATATGCCCATGGTCGCGATGACGTTGGTTGGTTCGTCCTTGATTGAGGCCACTGTAAATGGCCTCCTTATGCCCAGGCCCTTAATCACGTTGACCCTGATCCTAACTGTTGCGCTTGTCTCTATTGCTGTTCCAGTCACCTCACCATCACCCTGACTAGCATGTGGATCGGCCAGCGATAATAAGGCACCCCTGACGTTGACCGGTAGGTATACCCTGGCTCCGACTCCGTGGAGTTTGTTGTCCATGTTACCGCCGAAGTATTGTGGTGGTATCATCTCGAACTCACCCTCCCTGGGTGCAACGCCGATTACGCCGAGGAAGGGTTTTACGGGTATCTTGATGCCCTTGAGGAAGTCGCCCGCTGTCTCTGCGTAACCATTGCTAATCCTCCAGTGAATGAGTAAGTCCCTAAACCTGCCCTTGAGAAGCCCTATGAAGCCAAGTATTGCTGACCACCCCCAATCACCGACATCAATATCGAGTATGTCAACAGCCAATGCATCGCCGGGTTCTGCACCCTCGACGTAGATGGGCCCGACCGCGGCGTCGAATTTTGATGAGTCGAGTTTTGCCAAGTCCTCTGCGGTCATTCCTGGCCTTATTTGCATGGTTGATGAGTCTGGTATGATTACGGTGACCTCATCACCATCCCTGACACTGGCTATGGGCCTTAGGTTTGGGCTCCACCTGTAGTGTAGGTTTTCCTCCCTAGTCCCGTCAATCGTTATCACAGCTCCTCACCCTCCTCAAGCCTTGGAACCACTGGTTTTTTCCAGGATATTACCCCAGTTATTATGAACCAAGCCACTAAAAATGTTACTGCCACGATGACCGGTAGGCTTATTGCAGTTGTTACTGCAGTTGCGTATAATACGAATATGTATAGTATCGAGGCTATGGCGGGTATTACTACGTGGGTCCACTTGAAGAAGTCCCTCTTCCTAGAGTATAGTGGTAGTGCGATGTTTATTAGGAGGTGCTCGATGGAGGTTGCAATACCGCCCCAAAGCCCAGTTATTAAGAATGCGTTTAGTGGTCCTAGGGTCCAGCCAAGTGCTGTAAATAGTGCTAGGCCGATTACTGTATCGAGTACCAGCGCCCTGTGCGGCGTCTTGTACCTGGGATGTGTCATTGAGAGCCATTGGGGTAGGGCACTGTCCTTGGCCATGGTGTACATGTCCCTGGCCACGGCATTTAGTATTGCCATAGTATCCGTGAAGCCGCTATTCGTCACTAGAATCATCCAGAGGATGGCTATGGGTAATAAGCCGTACTTAACGGCTTCGGTTATACCAGGTATGAAGTATTGGAAGTAGGTAGATGCGTTACTGGGTCCCCAGCCAATTATTAGTGCGTACATCATGAATATGAAGAATACGGATAATAGCAAAACAACGGCAATCACGCCCCTCCTGATGTTTACGTGAGCCTCCTTAGCCTCTGCGCCTAGGAATGTCATTGAGCCCCAACCTGCGAAGGCCGTGAAGGCGAAGACAAGGCCCATACCAACCCCAGACCAACCGCCTGGTGCATATGCCGGTGTGAATACGAGTGGGTCCCAGGGCTTGGGGGATAATGCAATTATGATTGCACCACCGAGCATTAGGGCTGCTATCTCTATCATGCCTGTCCAGAGCATGTACTTAACTGAGGGTTTAATGCCTAGGTAAGGTAGCACCAGGGCGAGTAGTGCATCGGCAATACCCAGCGGAAACCAGGACCAACTCGGGAGGTTGATACCTAGTTCGGATAATCCGTATTGGACGGCCAAGGCAGTCTCTAGGTAAATAAAGGGTGTTGCGGCAACACCTGCATACAGTATGTATAACCACCCACTCCACGCACCAACCCTGGGTCCAAACCCCCTCTCGATATACCTGTAGTAGCCACCGCTGGATGCAACCTTGAGGGAGAATTCATAGACGGCATACGCCGCCGACGCCACACCCAGTGCTGCAAGAATAACCGAAAGTGGCGCCGACCCGTAGGCGAAGGCCACAGCACCGCTTAACGTGGCTAGAGCCGCTATCCCAGGTGCTGTAAAACTTAGTGATTGAAAAACAAGCTCCCAGAAGGTTACAACACCGCGTTTTAACCCATAACTAGACTCCTTACCCATCGTTCTCGGAACTATATATTCTATTTTTAAAGCATTTCCTCCAAACATATTTTTAATTAAAGACCATATATTCAAAATATTCGGCATTGATCATGACTATTTACACAATATGCACAATAACACACAATAAATGGGACAATTCCCTAACCCCATCTTAACCGTTAAGGATGGCAATGAAGTCGAGACCAAGAAGACATCCAATTGCCAGGTCACACAATTATCCACAACCTCAAAGATCTCGCTGGGCTTTTTGGTCACCTCATTTGATTGATAGGCTTGACAAATCCGCAAAGTGGCTTGTTGATGGTTACGTCCTCATTGACAACCCTCAACTCAGTCATTACTTGATTGAGTACTTGGCTGTTGATGCCCAGCGTATTGTTTAGGGCCCATTAATTCGCGGTGCACGTTGTTGAGGAGTGACATTGACTGATTTAGTGCGTAGATATTTGCCGTCGTTAGGTTACTCAGCGCCTCGGCCATGGCAAGGCCTTGGTTGGCGAGCACCGTGTAGTTACTAACCAAAGCCCTATACCGAACCATACACGTGATCAAACTATTGTAATGACCCAAAGTCTCACTGTAACTATTCACTGCGGGGAGTAGGAAGAGTACGATTAATGCCCAGCCCATGATGGCTAGTCCAACTAAGGCTCATGCTTTTACCCCATACGACTCTATGCACTACGGTGAGGGACCAAGGACTAAGTAATTAGAATTCGATGCGAAAAAGCGCCGCGGAAACAGCCCCGTTATTTAGGAACTGAATAATAACGAGAAAGCAGTAAGGTGGCTTGTCATGAGTGCCGTTGTAACAGTAACGGACCGTGAATGTTCATGGGGATTAATGTTCCAGCGAGCATTAAGAGAAGGGGTAGCAAAGGATAAACTTAGTTATTTTATTTCTCTTAGATCTATATTCCTTGTTTCTGGGCCTAGATATGCTCCAATACCGAAGAGTATAAATCCTATTATGAAGTATATGGCCGTAGTTAGCCAGGGTATGGGCCCCTCTATCGCTGAAAGAGTGGTATGTAGGTAATAAATATAGTATGATGTGAATGCAGGTATTATCAGCCCTGCACTATAACCAAAACCAACACCACTTGCTCTTCTGCCAGTTGGAAATCTCTCAGTTAAATACGCAGGCATGGAACCCCACATTAAGCAGTCTGAGAGCATCATTAGTATTAATCCTAGGTATACATAATTCACTATTCCATGTATAAATCCTATACTATATTCATACAGAATTGGTATTGTTAAAATACCATATATTATGGATGTATAAATGAATAAGCGTCTCCTACCGGCAAAGTCTGTTAGGGTACCTGATATTATGTCAAGTGGAAGTCCAACCCAGCCATATATAAGTAATAAGAGTGCCATCATTTCTGCGGGAGCCTTAGCAGCTGCTGGTATTAGGTTTAGCATTGCCATAAGTATGGCGTAGGAGTTTATTGCCGCGCCCGTTGTAACTAAAAGAACCTGGAGGAAGTTCCATAGTGTTGGTGGTTTAAATAGGTTGAAGAATGGTGTCCTTTCGACTTTACCTATCTTCTTCAATTCTTGGAATAATGGCGTATCCCTCATAGCGAGTCTAACGGCTAGGCCAAGGGCAACCGGTATAAGGCCGGTGAGAAATACGTATCTCCAACCAACGACGTACATGCCAGGTCCCAACCACCTCTCAAATAGGAGAATGACGGTGCCGGCAAGACCGCTACCAAGAGGCCAACCGCTCTGAACCCAACCTGCAAAGGTACCCCTCCATTTTGGTGTAACCTGCTCCATGGCGAAGGGATGACCAGCTGCGTACTCACCGCCAGCGAATAAACCCACGGCGCCTCTTAGCGTCACATATAATCCAAAGGCTAGTAGGCCGACTTGTCCGTATGTGGGAAGCGCAGCAGAAAGAGCGGATGAAGCTCCTAAGCCGCTTAGTGTCATAAGTAGTGTGTTTCTTCTGCCTAGTTTATCACCATAGTGACCAAATAATGCACTGCCAATAGGTCTGAGTAATAATGTGGTTGAGAAACCTAGCAATATGATGACTGTAGCTACAAATGACGGTATTTTAGCAGGTAGTAATGCTTTATTGAGAAATGGTGTAAGACCAACGACAAGTGTCATATCATATGCATCAAAACCATAACCCAACCACTGAGATATACTAGCCATAACAGCAGTTTTTAAAGGGAAAACCACTTTCCCTCCAACATTCGAGCTAGGCATACTTTAAATCAATATAGTTTATTTTTAAGTTTTCTCTATTACCTTGAAATAGGAGCTATTATTTGAGAGAAAAAATAAAAGTATAAATTTTTAGAATATAAGTCATGCCTGTTGATTTTGGGCGTTTTCTTGATGATTTTGAGGTGTTGAGTAGGGTTGGTTGGGTTGAGGGTTTTGGCATGGATAGGCTTGCCCTGGGTGAAAATGATATTAGGGTTAGGAGGGAGTTGATTGCTAGGCTTAGTGCGATTGGTGCCCGTATCAGGTTTGATGATGCTGGCAATATAATTGCTGAGGTCGGTGATCGTGGGAAGCCGGCAATAGCCATAGGCTCCCACCTAGACTCGGTGCTTGGTGGTGGTAGGTTTGATGGTGCTTATGGCGTAATAGCTGGGTTGGAGGTGGTCCGCGGACTTAAGGATGAGATTAAGAACCATAGGTTAATGCTTATTGACTTCACGAATGAGGAGGGGGCCAGGTGGATCCCATCATTACTTGGTTCTGGACTAACCACCGGCGTCTTTACAAGGGATTTTGTTTACAGTAGGGTTGATAAGGACGGTATAACCTTTGGCGATGCATTAAGGGCGTCTGGTTTCATGGGTGAGGAATCCAATAGGCTCATGCATGACCCGCCAAGGTACTACCTTGAGCTCCACATTGAGCAAGGACCTGTGCTTGAGAGAGAAGGTTACCAAATAGGTATACCACTTGGTATCGTGAACATTAGGGTTTTAGAGATTAAGTTTGCCGGCGAGACTAATCAAGCCGGCCCAACACCAATGGCCCTCAGGAGGGATGCCGTCCTGGCGATGGCCAGGTTCATAGAGTTTATTAGGGATTACGCATTGATTAGGGACTCCAATGAGAGACTTAGGGCTACTGTCGGGATTATTAATGTTAAGCCGGGCATATACAATGTCATACCGAGCGAGGTGAGCTTTACCTTAGACATCAGGAGTCCGTACGAAGATGAGGTAAATAAGGCAGTTACGTACGTAATTGATGTGGGAAGGGCAATTGACGAGGATTTAGGTGTTGGGTTTGAACACCGTGATTTATTCATGCACGGCAAGGTGGAGTTTGATAGGGAGGTTACTAGGACCATTGAGAATGTCTGCAGGGACTTGGGTTTGAGGTATAGGTTTATGTGGAGTTGGGCTGGTCATGATGCCCAGTACATGGCTAGGATTAGTAGGGTTGGCATGATATTCGTACCCTCGGTCAACGGAAGAAGCCACACGAAGGAGGAGTTCACGAAGAACGAAGACCTAATAAACGGACTCAAGGTACTGGCTGAAACTGTTAGGAGGCTTGATGGTCATGAAGGTCGCGAAGGCTAAAATAATATATACCATGGACCCTGAAAAACCGTATGGAAAATACTTACTGTTTAATGAAGCAACGGGCAATATAGAGAAGGTTCTAGATGCGTTATCAAACAGTGAATTAAGTAATGTAGAAGTCATAGATTACGGTGATTATTTAATAACGCCAGGCATTATAGATTCTCACAACCACCTATTAATGACGGGACTTCATTACACATTTATGGTAAATCTCGGTGATGCTCACAACATCGATGATATCATACAGAAAATAAGAGAATTTAGCGGTAAAGCTGAATTCCCATGGATCTTAGGCTATGGCCTTTATGAAGGGAAGATAGGGAGATTACCAACCCGGTGGGATCTAGATAAAGCCGCTAGTGATAAACCCGTCTTCATAATGCATACATCGGGGCACTACGCAGTCTGCAATAGCAAGGCTCTAGAGATAGCCGATATCACTAAAAGCACACAGGATCCACCTGGTGGTTTGATAGGACGTGAACCTGACGGAACACCGAATGGAATTCTCTACGAGCCGGCTGCCATGGACCTGGTGAGAAGGCTCATACCACCATTCACGGTAAATCACTATAAGGAGGCCATACTTAAGATCCAGGTCGAATACCTAAAAACAGGAATAACCACGGTTAAGGACCCAGGGGGTACCGGGAGCGATATTGACGAGGAACTAAGGATTCGGGCGTTAAATGAACTTAACGAAAGCGGTATGCTCAAAGTACGGGTCAAGATTTGCCTACCTGTCTTCTCGTACGAAGACGCCAAAAGGAAAGTCGCCATTGCACGCATGATTAGGGAGGGCGAGAAATTAACGTTTCTCGGGTTCAAAATATTCATGGACGGCAGTGGACTAGCGAGGACGGCATGGATGAGAGACCCATGGAACAAGAACTTTACTGAAATCGATGACGACAATAGAGGAATCCCAACGTGGAACCTCGAGGAGCTCCGAAAAACAATAGACTATTTGCTCAGCGAGTTCCCTAATAAAATGATTTGCATACACACAATTGGTGATAAGGCCGTTGAGGAGGCGTTGAATATAATTGAGGATATGAAGATGAAATACCTCAGTGTCTCTTTCACGCTAATCCATGTCTATGCACCAACGTCTCGGGATATTGAGAGAATAGGAAGAAATGGCGTGATGATAGAGACACAGACAGGCTTCATGCACTTTCTCGGTAAGTTGATAATAAGTAATTTAGGCCCAATAAGAACTAATCGATTTATGAACATTAGGAATTATCTAGAACAAGGCATTATCGTATGCAATAGTTCCGACTCCGATGTAATAAATCATAATCCCATTTATGGCTTGATAACAAGCATCTACAGAACCTATTACATAAATGACATAGTGAGCACGTTAACTAGCATTCACGAAACAAACCCCATGTGGAGCGACATATCACTATACGACGCATTAAAACTCTACACACTAAACGCCCAAAAATGCACCAACGACAACAGCATCGGAATACTAAAACCAGGCAAAAAGGCAGACTTCGTGGTCTGGGACCTAAACCTACTAACCCAATGCCTAAGGGACCCCATAAATTGCCTAAGCAATGATAACATAATAAAAAACTTAGTAATAGCCACCTACATAAATGGTAAAATGATGCATAAAAGGGTTGCTTAATAAAAATAACATGGTATATTTCTATAGCTGTGCTGTTAATGACTAATAAGTCTCATCTAGTCTTACGGGATAGCTCCTTGATTGCATCTTCGAATATCCTAATGCCCTCATCAAGATGTCTCTTGGTTAGTACTAGTGGTACCATGAAATCCCTGGCTAAGATAGGTAGTTGCGCATTATAATCGCAATAAATAGTTAAAGCCATAGCATTGGGGGTAATGCAATACGATGCACTCCTGTATTACGTACGTGTGTGCCAACGTGCATGAAGTCACGATAAGGGCGAGACTTAATAGCAAGGCGGCCGTGTGCCTTGGGCGGTTGGTGCCTGCCTAATCAGTTGCTTGCTTCTGGTTTTGGTTTGTTTCTTGGGCCTCACTCGTTATTCGTGGTCCGTGTATGCCTCCGCCAGGTGGTAATTCTTCCCTGCCCTTATCACGGCCTTGATTGGCCTTTATGAGTTAGCCTTGGGGGATTCAAGGATAGGTTGGTCTACATGGGGATGGTGTTGTAGCGATGGGGGACTACGTATTCAAAACCCACGTAGTAACAATAGAGGTATTGCCACTGCAGGTAAGGCGTAGAAGTTATAAGTAAAATGTAGCATAGTAATAGAAACAGAATAGAAATTAAATATTTAAATGAACGTTTTCTTTCCAATTATCAACCCTTTGATAGGTCTTCCTCATCGAGCTTCGCTAACACCATTTTCCTTAGTCTCTCCTAGTTAACGTAATCTATGCTTGGGTCCTCACAATACTCTCGTGGTTTATAATTATCGCTTGGCATCAAGAGGGTTAAGCGGCTTTGCCGTGGGTATGCTAATTGCTGGTTTCGGTATGTCAGGACCGACCGCAATTATTCATCTAGGTTCTGAGACCAAGACGTCCAATAGGATTATAAGGGAGACCTGCTTGTAGCGGCATTCATAGTATTCGAATTATACTTCCTAGCTTCATATGCCTTTTCTTAACTTTCCTACATTGCTCAACACTAATCCTGGGTTTTATATCCCTGAGAATACTAGCCAAGGTTTAGAGATGAGCTTATCTATACTGAGGACGGTATTATGGTTGTGGAGAGCCACGCATCTAGAACTCGCATAATAACGGTAAAGGCACTATCACAGACAAGATGTAAAAGCCATAAATAGTTACCGTATAATGGCTTAATAAGTTAGCGCATGCATCATGCCCCTGACTACCTCACCCATTGTCTGCCATACTAGGCATTGTAGATGGCATAGGGCTTCCTCTTCCCTACTCCAAACAATGATTAACCTGCTATCCTCGCAATATGCCCTTGAAGCTCAAGGATCTCTCTAGGGTAGTTGAGGAGTTGTTAGTTAGGACTTGGCTTAACAGGTCATTATCACACTCCTCATTATGAGAATTACGAGGGCAGCCCAGGCGGTAATGGTGGGTTAATTATCTCGATTAGCAACGACTCCGTCGAGGTCACGGCGTCCAGGGACTACATAACGACGGCCACTACGAGTTCGGTAACGCCGCAGCCACAAGGGTCATGAAAACCTCCATCAACATTAGGCAGCGCATACACAATGAATGAAGCGATAAGGGCTAATGGAAGGTTTGTAACGATCTTTTATGAAGAATGATTGCAAGGTCTCAAAGGGAGCCTAGAGTTTTAGTTTTCCAACGGCCTTTACGCGAATCTTCACCGCATTGCCTGGTAAGTACGGCATAGCTATTTCCTCAACCTCGGCGACCTCTATTGTTGAGGGATCGGCACCCGCCTCGATAGCTCGTTTCTTTGCCTCTTCGGAGGCGTCCTGGATAGCCTTATCCCTAGATACCTGCTCATATGAGTATGCCTTCTCCACGGTGGCGCCTACAAGGGCTGTGGCGGCGCCCACGGCATTTGCATACTGGGCATACTCAGGCCTAATGACTTCCCTAGCGCCCCTCAGTGTCCTGGGCCACATTGCTGAGCCACCGCCGACGAGGATCACGGTTTCTGGTTCAGGCCTTGTCTTAATCCTATCAAGCGCGTCCTCAAGCATATCCACCATCTTTGCATACGCCCTCTCCACGAGCCAACTCGGTATCTTACTCCTGGCTAATTCTGGATTGCACCTCGGATCATCTATCCTCATTACACCCTTAGCCAATGCAATGTCGGTTGCGGTAATGGTGTTTCCACCCCACGCAATACCCTCATAGATCAACCTATACCCAACACTGACGGGGCCTACCTTAACATTGCCGTCCTTAACCTCAACAATACTACCACCGGCCAGGCCTATGGCTATTACATCAGGCGCCCTGATATTCGTCCTAACACCACCAATCTCAATCTCAAGCGCCTCCCTGGGATAACCATTGACTAAAGCCCCTATGTTCGTTGTTGTGCCACCAGTATCCGCGACTATTGCGTTTGGTATTCCCGTGAGTACGTAGGCACCCCTTATACTATTCGATATTGGCGCGACCACAGTGAATATGGGGAACCTAACAATGTACTCGGCAGACGCCGTAGTACCATCATTCTGCGCAAAGAACATCCTAGCATGTTCAAGACCCATCTCGGCCAGTGCATTCCTTAGGGCATTAATTGCGTTTATCATGACCTTTATGGTCGCCGCATTTAGTATTGTCGCATTCTCCCTCTCGAGGAGCCCAATCGAGCTTATCTCATGAGAAAGAACCACTGGGACGTCTGGAATTATTTCCTTAGCAAGGTCTCTCACCTTCGTCTCATGCTCGGGATTCACCACAGACCACACGGATGTCACTGCCACAGCCTCAACCTTCCTATCACGAAATGTCTCCAATGCCCTCCTTATGTTATCCTCATCGAACATTGTTATTGGCTCCCCGGTGTAGTCATGGCCACCTCTAACCATTACCGAGCCAGTGTTTACCGAATCCCTAAGATCGGCTGGCCAATCAAGCATTGGTTCTATGGCCTCGGTTGCAGGCAACCCAATCCTAATCACACCCACCCTCCCTAAGCCCCTACGCTGAACAATCGCATTGATTATATGTGTTGTACCGAACATCACAGCTGTAATGTCATCCTTATTAACGCCGGACCTCTCGATCACAAGCTTCAATGCATTGATTATTCCGCTGGTTACGTCAGGCGTTGTCATGGTCTTCTCGGCATATATTAAGTTGTTATTCTCATCGAGTATTACAGCGTCGGTGTGGGTACTCCCAACGTCAATACCCACCTTATACCTGGTCATGGTTTACCCACCTCCTTCATCCTCCTCTCTATTGGGATGTACTCTATATCGTAGCCAAAGTATTTAGGCCCAACAACCTCGAGACCCTTGGACATCCTCCACTTCTCGTTGCATGGTATACCAATGACTAGAACCCTAAGCCCATACCTAAGCCTCTCAGTGGTTATTGGCCTACCAGTCTCAATATCAAGCACCGTAATTAGGTCGGGGACAGAGGCTATGATATTGCCATCCCTAATAGCCACCAGGTTCTCATTTTGAAACCTAATGGTTAACCTTGACTCCTTATAATCGTCAAGACCATCAATGACGGCCTCACCACGCGCAAACCCGCCAATGTTAAACCTCTGAACATCAATTATCTTACCCCTGAACAACTCAAAGCCATGCACGAGATCCAACAACGCATCTATTGGATTTTTACCACCGGCCTTGGCCTCCCTCAGCGTCCTACCGATCTCAATGGCCAGGGAGATGCTACCCCTCACTGCAGCTTCCTTATAGGGCTTACCGAAGGTTGGGTATATGGCAATCCATGCTGAGCCACCGTACCTAACAGTAATGACTCTTGCAATCCTCTCAGCCCAATAATTATCAATAGTATCGAGAATGGCAGCATTACCTCTCTCGTCAGATATCGCCATGGGTGTTGCCTTGATGCCGTAGAGGTGGAACGTAACCATCTGAAGCTCGGGGAATGCCCTACCCATACCATCAGCATCAATAACGGGTAGGTTCCTCTCAGCACCAACCACCAGGGGTATTGTGGAGTTGACACCACCAGCCTCAATGGGGGAGATAAACTCAACCTTCTTGTTGAAGTACTTCTCAAGTAGATTAAGTGAGAAGAGGGCTTCCTTACCACTCGGTATCTTCTCTACAAGCACTACGGGCGTGCCCATGGCAGCCACCGGAACAATAAACGAATCATTATCAACCTCATCAACACCAACAATCTCCACTCTCTTCCCCCTCTCAAGTTCCTGAAGAACCATTAACTTACCAATATATGGATCACCACCCCCGCCAGTACCCAGGATTGCAGCCCCCACAACGAGATCCTCAACGTCCTGCTTGGAGAGTAAGTAACGGCTCATTTAGCATAACCTGCATAACCATCGCTTTAAAGCATTACCATTTACTATATTGATTATCTATTTTACAGTAATGCTTTAAAAATAATAAATACTTACTCTAATGTATGGACAGTCCTACGGGGAGGAAAGGAAGACGCTTTATATTTGATGACTACTCCCTCGAAGAAGTACCAATTACTGAAAGATACGGTCTATATAATTTATTTTTAACATTGAGCGCATCGTTCGGCGCCATTGCGGTTCTATTTGCTGGTGGTGTGCTTGGTGGTGGTCTTAATTTCGTTGGTGCAACAATAGCTGTTCTAACCGGAGGCACGACTGTATTGGCTATAATAGGTGCACTTAGTGGCGCTATTGGTGCTTATTCCGGTTTATCCACGTACGTTGGTTGGAGGTTTCCATTCGGTAGGGCTGGCGGTAAGATCCTGGGATTTGCGTTAATAACAATAACAACGGGCATTGGTTGGTTCGCAGTGGAGAGCTGGTTCTTTGGTGTTGTAATGAATGAAATATTCCCGCACAGTCCATTCTTCTCAGTATGGGCGGCGGCCCTTTGGGGTGGGGCCCTCATGATACTCTCTACGTACATCGGCTATAGGGCATTGTCATTCCTCAGTTACTTCATATTGCCACAGCACGTGTGGTTGGTGGCTGTGGGATTATTACTTGCAATTTCATTGCATGGGGGTTGGGGTGCCGTACTTACGGCTACCCCTAAGTCGCACATGACACTTGCGCAGGCAATAACAGATACCGTTGGCCTATATATCGCCGGGTCATTAATAGCTCCCGATATAACCAGGTTCGCCAAGAGAGCTAAGGATGCTGTTGCCGCATGGGTACTTCATATGTATGTCTTCTATCCCTTCTTAATCCTGGGCGCCGTGGCAATAGTCCTATTAACGGGTAGCGTGATAATAACTGAAGACATGCTTAGACTAGGTATGGGCGTCGGTGTCTTACTGATAATTGTACTTGGTCAGTGGATAATAAATACCGTGAACCTATACAGTGGTAGTTTAAGTTTTACAAATGCAGTGCCGATGAGAAGAGACTATGCATCAATACTTGTCGGCATAATAGGCACATTACTTGCTGCCTATTGGGGTTATACCGCAGGTGCCTCACTGGCGCCCTTCGAAAGCTTCATATCACTACTAGGCTCCCTGTTACCTGCAGCAGGTGGTTCTGTATTCGCAGAATTCTACATAGTCAGGAGGTACTTCGACAGCATTAAAGACCCCTACCAGAGATTCAAACTAGAGCCTGGTAAGGAGTACCCAGAAGTTAATCTTGTCGGTATACTATCCTTCGCAGCAGGAGCTATGGCAGGCTTCCTTATCCCAGGGATTGCAGCTATAAACGCAATATTGGTGGCGTTCGTTGCGCACATAATCCTGGCGTACATATTCAAGAAGGCGGGTATTAAGTATGAATTCGGTAAGTATGTCTATAGAGGTGGGGTGGTAAAATGAACTTCTATAGATTAAGCCTATACTTCTTCATGATACAGTTCGTATTCTCAGTCATCCTACTAGGCACTTTATTTTTAAATAGTAATGTTTATGCCATGTACCACACAATGGCCGTATCGCTTTTCATGTTCATCACATCGATAATGGGCATTTACTTTGCGTGGAAGGGTCAGGGGAGTCGTGTTGTTGCTGATGCTTGGCTGATAATATCGATAGTCACAGCTTACATCGCGATAGACGTATCCCCATTCTTTAATAGCCCCGTTAAGCCGTTGGAACTATCATTAACAGGCATAGTCACCGCCCTTTGGATAGCAGATCTATACCTAGCATGGAGAAGTAGATTGCCGATATTAAGGCTGTAATCAATCAGTCTGGCATTCCCCGCGTTAAAATCTGCCTTACTTCTCCATGAATCCTCATGATCGTATCCCATTCCTTTTCATCGTAAAACTTCACATTTCCTGCTGTAAAGCCCTTAGCCACCTCCACAATAAACCTGGAAGCCTCGTCGAGACTAATAATATTTGTGGCACCGCTCACCGAGCCTGGGACTACAGTCTCCGTAACTGTTGCAACACCAACCACAGGTGCATGTGTGTATATCCAAGGCTGTACAATGCTGTTAATGTGGTATACTGGTGTTGAGAATGGTGTGATGTCCTGCATCGTTATCGGTACTATGACGGGCATCCTACCAGTCACCCACATATATATGTTTATTAAGTCGTCACTCACCCTCAATATCCAACCATCCTTAATGGTTGGTGTTATTGCAAAGCCAGAACCCTTAACGACAAGGTTAGCCTTTGTTGCATCAACACTGAGGATAGCATCCATTTGCGGGTCAACCTCCCTCTTTAAAAGCTCGAATATACTAACTGGACTGCTCATCATTGGTGCTGGCCTATGAGGCGTAATGATGGCGCTCGGGCATACGTTAGTCGTCACAATCACATCACCATCAACGCCCTCACCACGTGAAGCCGACTCAGCCAGTTTATAAGCCACAGCCAAAGCCACAATGGCGCCATCAGCATCAGACACAAGTCCTTTAATTAACGGTCGCGCACCAACACCGCCCAACCTGCCAATTACGCCGAGAGTTGGTGCAGAACCCCCATTAGTTTTACCGCGTGCTCCGTGAATCACTATTTTAATGAAGTCTGTGAACCCCTTCTCACCATTAATACGTTCAATGTGAAAATCAAGATACTTCTCAAGCCCCTTACTAATGAAGAATTTACGTACCTTGTCACCATCAACGTTAGGATCATCAAGTAAGTCAATAGTCTCGACTAGGTACCTAACGAGCGACACATGTACTAATTATGGGCGGAATTATAAGCACTACTCAATAGAATTAAGCAATAAGCGTTCTTAATACATGCGCCATCAATACCCTAGGCAACAACACGGGCTTTCGCGCCACCTCCCTGACAATATTCGCCATCCTAGTATTATAACCTAAAGAATCAAGTATTATTAAATCGGTATTACGAAGTTCTGCGGCAGCCCTCTTAAAATCATAATCAGTGCCTAAGTATGCCGAGACGGGCACAACCACAACCTCACTCACCACCCTCGACCACCTACCTTCTTCTAGGCCTACCTGTTCTTTATCATGGACAATAACACCAAGCCTCCTCATACCACTGAGTGAGGCTACGACATTCATTATCAACTTCGATGGTTCAATCATCAACTTCCTAGATTTAAGTTCTGGGAAATCGCCTGTGCATAGTAACCCAATAACATCGACGTTATCCTCAAGCCTATTGATACACTTCTGCATCTTACCAATGATCTTGTCCCTACTCAATTTAACTTGAACGCCGCTTCTCAGTCTCGTGACGAGGACATAATCACCAGGCCTAGGCTCCAGTGACTTAATCTCATCAATGCTAAGCCCATCTAGGGCACCGCACTCAAGAATCCTCACATCAAAGCCAATTATAGGGCGTATCTCATCAATAATATCAGGCCTAGGAGACTCACCAATGGTTATGAGACCCACACTCTTACTAACAGAGTTCATTAAGACCCCTTTTATAAGCAAGGATTAAAATATTACGTAGTTTGTTTATAAATTTCGTAAATAAAATTTTTAACTATATCTAAATATTTCTCCTTTTCTTCCCACATGGGCCTATGTGAACTATTTTCAAACATTATTAGCCTTGAATTCCTAATATTTCTATGCATTAATTCAGCAACGTTGGGTGTTACCTCATCATACTTACCGGTTATTATTAATGTGGGTACCCTTATCTTCCTAATTGATCGGTAACATCCCAGTCCTTTATTGTCCCTGTTACCGTAAACTCATTAGGGCCATTCATTATGCGATAAGTCTTCCTCTTACTTGCATAGTCGAATGAAATCCTTATTGGTTCTGGTAAATTATCCATTAATAACATGATGTCTGATCCAATATTGAACAGTCTCCACATAATCTGGATGCTCATAATCCCCAAGTTCACCATGTCTCTTAATAGCTAATTTATACTTTTCGGGCAACTCTTTAATCAGGGCGTTTAATGACCCTAACAAGGCCCTGGAATTCCTAAACAAGGTGCATAGGTATGAACCCTACTGGGTTGAGGAACCAACCTGGCCACCCAACGACTATGACAAACTAGGTACTGTCTCTAGGAGGTCTCCGGTACCCATTGCGGCCGGTGAGAATGAGTACTATATAGGCGGCTTTAGGGATTTAGTTGATGCGGGTGTTTCATACGTGCAGCCTGACATTTCTAAGGTTGGTGGTGTACTGAGGTTTATGGATGTGATTAAAGGCATCAGGGCCATGGGTAGGCCGGTGGTGCCTCACCATAGACCGCATAAGTCAATCCTGGCACACACTTACACGTTGCATGTTGCCTCCGTCATTGATGGTATTGAGATCGTGGAGTGGCCGCTGACTTGGGTGGGCGACATTTATGATAGGGAGGTTAGGGTTAGGAATGGGGAGGTGCGCTTATCAGACCTAGGAGGTGTGGGTGTTGGGTTGAGCATTAATGAGGATGCATTAAGTAAATATCCATATACGAAAAGGTACGTGCCATTGATATTTCATTAAAACTCTAAGTATTAGGGAAGATTATTGGCTTAGTGTTGATAATGAGTTCCGTCTTCGTTGCATCATGGTTGTTCAATACCATGTACCTGGATAGGTGCCCATATTGCGGTAGGCCTGGGACCCTTCGTTTAATTAATTCAGAATACCTGTATACGTCAAAAGATGGGGAGATTTATTACAGGAGAACCTATCAATGTGAGCATTGTAAACGTATTATGACAAGGATTGAGGTAGAAATTGATAGGAATGTGGATAAGTAATGCGTCATACTTATTTAAAGCCCAAATTTAACATACCTATAGTTAATATTGTCGTCAATAATAAGCTCATTAAAAACTTTTATTAATAATATTTTCTAGAGAATTCATTATTTAGAAGTAGATATTTTTATTATAATTTTAATATTGAATTTAAAAATAATATTTGTAAATGATATTTTGGATAAGTTTTTAAGTGATAGATGTTGATTTATGTGTGCAGCTTAGGAGGTATTATCTTGATGCTGACCTTCAGGTCCTGCTGGCGGTTATGTCTAGGTTGGCATTTTATTCTCCCTGCGCCAAATTCAGTGATTTGATGAGGCTTACGTCTTGGCATCAGCAGAAACTTCTTAGGGTGTTGAATAGGGGGATTAGGAAGGGGTTTATAATTAGGTGCGTTGATGGTGGGGGATACGACGTGGCACTGCCCATATTGCATAGGAGCTTAATTAGTAGGGAGAGGATTACGTTTAGTGTTGAGAGGTTTACGAGTAATTACTTGGTTATGAGACATGACGTGTCCATAACGATGCAGAACACGGGCCTTGTGGATATTAGTAATGTCTTTGTTAGGGTTTATGGGGACATTGATTGGGATGAACCACTAAGGTTTAGGTGCGGTGATGTGAAGACAGTGGAGAGGTTAGAAAGGGATAAGTGCCCATTAAATATGTGCGACCTTATCTTTAATTTAAGAGAACCGGTGAGTCCAGGAGGTACCTTCAATTATAATTACTCGTTTAACCTATATTATTACCCACCAAGGGACTACTTCAGCCTGGACATCCTTAATAATATTAAGGATGTCTCAATAAGGATACCGAAGAATTACGGCACAAGAGGACGAATAAGCCTTGACGAGGTGGAATTAACCGGTTACGGCTCAGTGAAGACAAGCCTAAGCAAAAAGTATAACATAGTCCATGGATTATCACTAACACCACCAGGAACACTAAAAATACCAATACAAATAAAGACTGATACTTTTAATTATGGGAATGTATAACGAGTTAATTAACCATTAATAGTTACACCTGAACAAGTATTGGCTGAACCAATGGGTATTGTTTCTGAACCCATTACTGGGTTTGCTGTAAACCCTGTACAGAATGGGCCGCCACTTATGTAAAAGTAATGAGTACCATCGGTCAACCATAGTACTAGATATATGGGGCCGCATCCCTGATATCCATATGGATAACCGTTATAACCACAACTATTTTGACTATTAAGGGAGTTCGGCATTGTAGTTGTATATAATGTCTTACCATTATAAGTTATGGTTATCTGCGTTTGTATTGGCGTTAGTATAGTTATATTTTCAGGCCTATTGAGAGTTAATTTGATTGAGTTCTCCCCCATGAAGACGAGGGTACCCTGCGGTAAATATGGGTTGTAATATACACTGTAAGTTATGAGCTGTGGGCTAATGATTAAATAAATTGTCGTGGGGATTTGTGTGGTAAAGGTGTACGTGCCTGGCCCGAGTGATGAACTTGCATAGGGTGTGTATGTTCCTATGTCGAAGCCGTAATAAGTGCCGGAGGGTAATGTTGTTGGTGTTCCCGAGGTTGTGTAGGGGGTCTGCATGGATGTGCATGCATTGTACAGGGACTGCAGATTAGTGTAATTGGTCATTAATGAATTATACCTTGACTGTAGGGTGTTGTATTGGCTTTGTAATGAGGAGTATTGGGATTGTAGGGTATTATAATTATCCTCTAGGGAATTATAGTTGCTTTTTAGGTTTGTGTAATTAATCATTAATGAGTTATACTTTGAGAGTAATGCGTCGTATTCACTTTCCAATGATTGAAATTTAGGCCTATAACTAAGTATTGCTGTATACCATTGGTACGCAAAGAAAACAGAGACGGCGGCCAGAACGACCACGGCAATCAATAACCCAATCATACCCATATTCATAATTAACCATCGTATCCCTTTTTAGATACGTATTTAAGATTTTGTCACGGTGTTTCGTGACAAACCCTTATAGTCCGACTTCAAAATAATGCCTATGGTGGTTAATGCAGACGCTGAATCATCAAGAGGTATAAAGCTCGAATTTAGGGAGTTGGATAGTAATGATATGAGTATGGTAATCGATTTATATAATTCATTGGGCAGAGAAAGTATTTATTTTAGGTTTAGGAGTTTCTTTAAGGATTTCGAGAGATACGTGAGATTAATCTTCTCTCTGATTCGCGTAATATAATCTATGGCGCCTTCCTGAGCAATGAGTTGGTTGGCGTTCTTGAGGCTATCTATTTAGGTGATGGTTTTTACGAAATGGCTATCGTGATTAAGGATAATTATCAGGGTAAGGGTATTGGTACAAGACTTGCTAAATATGCGGTAGATGATATAAGGAGGAGTGCTAGTATGTTGATAGCTCATACAACTCCTGATAATTATAAAATACGTGCCTCAACCTACAAGGCGTTATGAAAAGTGAATAATAGTGAATAATTTTGAATTTTATACTTATAATATATTAATTATCATCTCTTCCTTAATCGTAGGACCTCAATAATTAATATAATAATAAGTAGTATTACTATGGCGATAATTAGGTCATTGGATGTCAGGGCGGGCGTGAAGATGCTTGTTGTTTGTTTGGGTTGTGGTTGATAGTTTGGTGCTTGTGTGAAGTATACTGTGATGATTACGTTTCCATTATTTACAGTGACGTTACCGCCAGATGGCGTTGGTACATAACCACTCACGCTGGGTATTGTGAATTGATAGTATCCATTAGACTCATTAAATACTATCTCATCGCTCGTTGAACTCTCTTCATGACCATTCAGGTAAACAATCCATTGAGTATCCTGTGGCAAGCCACTCTCTACAAAAGTCACGGAGTAAGTCATGGGCGTTACGGTTATGCTCAATGTCGTATTTGCAGTTACAGTGAGTGTACCTGACTGTGGTGTTACCACATAGCCGCTTGGGACGTTTATTGAATACTCATAATTGCCACCGGCTACCTTAAATATCAATTGATTAGATGTTGTGGTTTCAGTCGTGCCGTTTAGCGTCACGGACCATTGAAGACCACCGGGTAGCCCTGTCTCCGTGAATATCACGTTATAATACGTAGGCACTGCAGGCGTTATTGATAGATACGTTACGGTAGTAACGCCTGATTGCGTACCTAATACTACCAGAGACCCGTCACTGCTCATTGCCATATTATTTATTTGGCTTGGCACTGTATATGTCATGGGCGACCCAGTGCTATTAAAGACCAGTAGTTCATTGCCGCCGAGCTCAGCCACTGCGACTATACTACCATCCTCAGACTCGGCAATTGGGGAATTGCCGAAGCCCAGTGGGTATTGCCAAATTACGGAACCGGCACTATTAAGTAGGTATAGGTAGCCGTTGCCTGCTACGTAGGTCTTGGTTGCGCCGTAATTCGTGGATACCCAGTCAAACCCGGCATTGGGTGCGTTAGGACCCGTGGTATAACTCCACAGCACATTACCGCTGATGCTTATTAGGTATGCATGGTTATGACCACCCCAGGCGTAGGAGTTATAGGCACCCACAACAATGTATTGCCCATCAGGGCTGAAGGATGCCGGTTCCGTGACGCTAAACGGCACAGCTGGATCCGCCAGGTTGCTAATATCCCAAATCACCTGCCCATTATAGGCATTGAATAGTATTACGTAACCACCGCTGGCATACCCATTACCAGCAATCATGAGGAGGTAATTGCCATTAGGTGAGAATGTGGCTTCCCTAGTGCCTAGGAATTGTGATGTACCATATGTATAGTTCCAAATGGCATTACCCGTTATTGCGTTGAAGACCGTTAAATCACCGTATGGCTGCCCCGGAGGAGCACTGGTTGTTACCGCAATTAATTGTTGATTTGGTGATATGGCAATATCATTAATTCCGGTGGTCCACCAGTAATTAAAGGTGTAGCTCCACAGTTCCTTACCGCCAGTTGAATAGACGTTAATAATACCCTGCCCACTTGAAGAGCCTAGGCCAACAGCGACGTAGTTTGGCGAGACAGCTATTGACTCAACGTTCTCAGGCTCGCTTATGCTCCATAACGTCCTTAGGCCGCCACCTGGCGACCAAGAGAGCAGGTAGGCGTAGTATTGACCGCCGGAGTTAACGCCAGCGGCTATTAGGTACTGACCATTTATGGGTGTTGGGTACATACTCAGGGCGGTCACTGAGCCTATGTTTAAGGAGAATACGGATTGAGCAAGGGTAAAACCGCCGGGTAGCATTACGATTAACAGGGCAACAATTAACGCAATACCTATAGAATACCTACTTAGGGCCGTATTATCACCGCATCATCATGGTGTAAAACTGTATTTAAGAATTTGTCACGAAACACCGTGACTAAGGTCAAGTATAAGTCCTCTGAACACTAATGGAAAATTACGATGAGAAATTATACACTTAAAGAACATGCTTTGCATTTTTCATTAATTCAAGGTAATAAAATTATTATTAGTAGCGGGGCCCGGATTCGAACCGGGGACCTCGGGGTTATGAGCCCCGCAGGCTACCAGGCTACCCTACCCCGCTGGTTTATGGGTCCTTCCCTATGCTTTTAAGGCTTTCGCCACCCTATGGATGCTTGGGTAAGTCTTGTTATGGCCCTGGTAAGGACTAGAATTGATAGTAAAAGCTCAATATATGAGAAGCACGGAGGAAAATTGGTACACTGTATAAGATTATGGTAATGTACGAGAATTAAGACTGAATGCATTAAGATCGCTTTCTTTAACCTCCTCAATCCTATTCTCAACCTTATCGATTCTATCCTTAAGCTTATTCAATCTATTCCATAGTAACGCCGTTAATGGCCTAACCACAGCCGTCACACTAACCAGCATGCCAGTATCGTTAGTACATCAACCATTCCTAACCAATAATTTAATCGGCAAGCTAATTAACAAATCCTTATCACGTACCTGCCAGGGAGTTTAAGAGATAAATCCTTCATGAGACTCTGCCATTTTTGACTTAAGGTGTTAATTCTGTAGGTGTTTATTGACGGTGTTAGCGCCTTAGGTAGTATATTGTAAAACAAGGTCATTATACTGCTTTTTAGTTGACTTTTGGCTTTAGGAAGTGGTTTACTGCTGTGATTGTTGTTGCTGTGTATTCTGTTGCTCCTGCTTTGTCTCCTCCTCAAGCTTCTTCAACTCCGCTTCAATCTCCTTCTCGATTTCCTCGATTGGCTTTGGTGGTGGTGTTGTGGCTAGTGCGTAGCCTACCCAGGCTAGTATTCCGAAGACCACGATTATTATCAGCGTATCAGTTATTTGAAGCACAAGCGTTGTATACGGCGTGAAGAAGGTCAGGTATATATAGGCGAGTATAATCACTATTGATATCACAAGCAACCCAATACCAACAGCCTTATCCCTATTCATTAAACTCCACATGAAAAGGCAATTAATAAGCATTACTTCCTCAACCCATTGAAACTTTTAACATAACAGAGACAAATACCGAAAACAAATAAATAAATGCATGAAATACCGAATAACTTATTGACCACTCTTCAACTAACACCACAACAACTCATGCAAAAATAACCAAGGAAACAAAACCAACAACCAAGCCAAACACGTATCAACGAGCTTACACCTAGGTGACGCCAGTATAAACCTCAATACCCAACTCCCTGGCAAGCTCCGCAGCCCTATCATCAACGTTGGCGAGATAATCACAAGCCTATGCCTAACATCACTACTCTCATAGAGCCTACCAATACTCCAAAACCCGTCAACATCACTCTCTGAAATACTCGACTTAACCTCAACAAGTACGTGCATGTCATTCCTAATCGCAATATTCAAATCAATGACGGCCGGATATCCATAAACCTTGCCATGCTAAATATTCTTTCGGCAACACTCCATCATATCCTTCCTAAACGTCTCCTCGGAAATGACACTCCACCTGGCGCCTAACGCATCTAACCTCCTGTTAAGTGTCATTATTGATTTATTGAAGTCTCCTTCAAATTCCTCAATTGTACGGTTACAGTAATTGTATTAAAGGTTATACCTCTCCCCTTAATTACTAATGAAAACTATTTAATGCACCGCGCTAAATCTAATACGTGAGTTCAATAGACTTGAAGCAGTTTGAGG
>NZ_JBMFVA010000010.1:0-58004 GCF_049966235.1 Vulcanisaeta sp. | reverse complement strand
CCCAGCTTCCCACGCCACTTAAGTTTCCCCTTGAACTTCAAGGCTAGTTTGAAGTCCTTTAGGTAGATAACTCTCTCGTTCTCGTCTACCTCGTAACGGTCGTTCCTAATGATGACGATTAGCTTATAATTCCCATTTTGTCCTTCCAATACCCTGGAGGTCTAGGCTTAAACCACCTTGGTAATTTCCCCTCCTTCTTCTCCTTAATCAAGGTGAAGAAGCTCCTCCAAGCCTCAGCATTCTTCCTAGCAACCTGCTGTGCATTAACCTTCAAAACCTCCTTATACTTAGCATAAACAACCTTTTCAGTCCCATTAAAGTCTATCCTCCTCCCCTCCTTGAACTGCTGCATCCTCAACCAATTCACCTCATTCCAACACCTCGCAGTCACCACAGCCAGCCCCCTAAGCTTCCCATGAGCATTCCTATCCACAACGAGCTTAACCACATTAGTCCTCCTCATCCTCTTTCCCCCACTGCTCCTCAATATATTTCCTTATGGTTTCACTTGATACGTTACCAGCTGTTGATACGAAGTAGCTTCTAGTCCAGAGTTTTCCGTTGGTGTACTTTCTCAACTCTGGGAATTTCTTCAAAACCAGTCTAGCCGATTTTCCTTTGAAGTAGTTAGCTAAATATGATGGTGAGTATCTCGGCGGGCAGTTAACGAAGAGGTGTATGTGGTCTGGCATCACCTCTAGGGCTATTATTTCACAACCCAACTCTTCTGCAATTGATTTCAAGACCTCCTTAGTGTATTCAGCAATCTCCCCGACTAATACATCTCTACGATACTTAGGAATCCATACGAAATGGTAGTTACACAAATATTTTACATGCCTCGTCGACTTATATTCCACAATACTTTAAAGTATTCAGATTTTAAAAACCTAACCCCACCCCTGGAAGGGGCGAAGCTTGACGCTCATTTGGTCAGGGTTATTCCACTAATCTCTCCATTTAATCCTCGGCTTAAACAATGCCTCAATCCTCTTAATCCTATCAGTGTATGGCTTAAGGTCCTTAAGCATTGTAACAACCTCATCCTCCATTACCCTAGTAAGCCTATAAATACCGAGTTTGGGCAACACCCTTTTCTCTGGCTCGTAGAGCAAGTCCTCCTCAGGCTCAACCCTTGGATTAGGTAGATGCGTTATCTCCGGTTCATAACCAAGCACTTGCTTAGCGGCTCTCCTAACTAATTCGGCCATTCCATTCAGCGTCTTTATCTCCCTATAATGATGCACAGTCCTAAACTCACCAGGCTCCGGCGGATTCTCTATTAATGCAGCTAATGCAGTTATCGTATCCTCAAGAGACGTGAAACCCTTCTTCTGTAAACCACTACCGTATATAGTCAATGGATGATTAACAACAGCCTCAGCACAGAACCTATTTATTACCGTACCCCACACATCATCAACATCAAACCTAGTGAATAACTCCTCCGAAATAATGTCAGTAGTCCTAGTCCCGTACACAGGGCCCTGATGAAAATCAGTTATTGTTAAGCCCCACAATTTATTCGCGTAGAGGAGCATGTATGAATCAAACACCTTACTCCAGTGGTACCAAGAGCCGGCCCACCTGGGCACGGTAATCCTATCCCTAACCCCCTGAATAATGGCATCAATAAAGGCATCCTCCGGTATCCTAAATGCTGGGTAGCCATACTCACCCAGGGTACCCATCTTCAATATGTGGATATCCCTCCTAACCTCCTTGACGGCGTATATCACATTTAGCGTTGACGTTAGGTTATTAATGATTGTGTACTTGGCATGATTAACATCAATCATTGAGTATGGCGCTGACCTCTGCTCAGCAAAGTGAACAATGGTATCGGGTCTATACCTCTCAACGACCTTCCTTACCAAGTCATAATTAGCGACATCACCCTCAATAAACTCTAAACTGGCGCCAAAGATCTCCTCAATAGCCCTAATCCTATCCTGCATTGAGAGTATGGGTAATGCCGAGTCAGAACCAACCTCATTCACGGCCCTTCTTGTATAGAAATTATCAACGCCAACAATCTCGTGTCCTTTCCTAATTAGCCTTAATGCCAATGCCCAGCCCAAATACCCATCAATACCAAGTATTAATACTCTCATTGTATTTCCTAGCATCGAAATTATGCAAAAATAAATTTATTACCCAAGCGATTAATGAACCATAAATTAGGTGGCATAACTTTAAAAGGGGCAGACAATCTTCAAGAATCCAAATAGAATGCCAGGTGCAGTACCAGTACATGTTGGTGTTATACCAGATGGGAATAGGAGGTGGGCTAGGAAGGTTGGATTACCAATAACAGAGGCCTATAGAATTGGCTCAGATAAGGTTGAGGAGTTTCTAGATTGGTCTTTGGATTTTGGTATAAAGGTTGTTACAGTGTACGTATTATCCACCGAAAACTTCCTTAGAAGATCCAAGCTGGAACTTGATCTACTGTATAGTTTGTTAAAGGAGAAACTGATCAAGATTAGAAGAGATGTGAGGATTCATAGGAATAGGGTTAGGGTTAGGGTCATTGGTAGGACTTGGCTCTTACCTGAGGATGTACGTAGAGAAATAGAACTTACTGAGGAGACTACGGCAGATTACTCAGATCATTATTTAAACCTGGCGGTGGTTTATGGTGGTAGGCAGGAAATAATTGATGCAATGAAGAAATTGCTTATTGATTATAATAGTGGTAAAGTAAACATTAGTGACCTTGATGAAAATGCGTTATTTAAGTACCTATACGTGAGTGATGAGCCCTACCCTGAACCAGACCTAGTAATTAGGACTGGAGGAGAACATAGGATAAGTAATTTCCTGCTATATGAAACTGCATACTCCGAACTCTACATCCTGAATAAATATTGGCCAGAAATAACCAGAGAGGATCTTAAGCAGGCAATTGACGAGTATGAAAGGAGAGAAAGGAGGTTTGGCAGGTAATTCTTACTTTAGTAATGATAGCACATTAACTACTGGTATCGCACCATCCCTGGTTATTATAAATGTATCCTCAACCTGAGCCACTAAGCCTTTACCATGCTCTATCAACACGGGGTAACCATAAATATGACCCTTTACGTATAACCCGTTTATTAAATCACCAACTTTATCGCCAAACCTAGGAACAAGCCACCTTGGGGTGAATGGCAACGGTCCAATCTCACTACTTATGTATGAGAGCACGTCATAGTGAGGATCTGTAGGGCTTGGGTTCTTAAGTAGGTGGTAAATCGTGACTTGCGGCCCATCATCTACATAACCAGCTCCATTCGTTGAGAAAGGCTCGACAGCATACACCTCACCCTCAACTATCTTCTGCTTATCACCATTATCATAATTGGGAATTGACTTACCAGCGTGAAGTACATATTTTCTTATTAAATGCCCACTTAGGTTCTTAATGGGCTTAAACCCGAAGGACCTTATAGCCCTCTCTATTTGCGCACCCACTGACGTTAATGTAACGCCAGGTTTCATGATTAATTGAGCAGCCTCTAGCGCTTTCATAGAGGACTTAACTAATTGATTATACATTGGATTAAATGTAACCGTAACCGCGGTGTCCACTATGTAGCCGTCGATATGCGCACCAAGGTCTATCTTAACAATGGCGCCCTTAGGTATTACTGATTTATCGCCTATAGTCGCTGTGTAGTGAGCAGCAACTTCATTAACACTTACATTAACAGGGAATGCTGGCTTTGCACCACTTTGCCTAATCCTATTCTCAACCCTCTCACATAGCTCAAGTATCGGCATTCCAGGTTCTACCATTGACATCGCATAATTAAGCGCATCCCTTGCAATAACACCAAGTCTCTCATAAATCCTCACTAGGTCCGAAGACACGTAAGCTGATCGCATAGACTCCTTTAAATAGCCTTGTCCTATTAGTAATTGTATTGAGTAGGATTAGTAATGTGTGAGATAGTGAGAGAAAATAATGATACTCAATCAAGGTAGTCTAACTATCCACAAAGGGAATCAGGTGAGAAGAGGAGTAAGGCCTGTACTTTGCTAGGAATAACCATAGGCGAAATCATTTTAACCTAGTTTAGTCATGAAGTACTTGGTGTCGTAATGGGAGCCTTAACAATTGTGGCTAAGTACCTAATAGTCGCTAATGTGGAGGTTCAGGGAACTGTGGAGAAGTACGACATAATAGGCGCATTATTCAGCCAAACAGAGGGACTTTTAGGCAATGAACTTGATTTGAGGGAACTTCAAATGAATGGCAGGATTGGCAGGATAGAGGTTGAGACCGAGTATAAGGGTGATAAGACCGTTGGTAAGGTCTACATACCATCGAACCTGGATAGGTATGAAACTGCCCTTGTGGCTGCAATGATAGAGACTGTGGATAAGGTAGGGCCTTACAACGCTAAGGTTCAGGTGGTTGAGATTAAGGATCTCAGGGAGGAGAAGAGGAAGAGGATCTTTGATAGGGCTAGGGAGTTGCTTAAGCTTGTTGAGCATGAGGCATTACCCGATACTAAGGAGTTGATTACGAAGTTTATGGAGAACATTAGGGAAACCGAGGTTATTGAGTATGGACCAGAAAAATTACCTGCAGGGTCTGAAGTGGATAAGGCTGATACAGTAATAATTGTTGAAGGTAGAGCAGACGTACTTAATCTAGTTAAGCATGGGTTTAAGAACGTAATAGGCCTTGGAGGATCAAGCGGTGGTGTTCCGAAAACCGTGATTGAATTAAGTAAGAAAAAGACCACAATCGCCTTTGTTGATGGAGATAGAGGTGGTGAAATGCTACTTAAGGAGTTGCTTAAGTATGCTGATATTGATTACATAGCTAAGGCGCCGCCTGGTAAGGAGGTTGAACAATTAACGGCTAAGGAAATAACAAAGGCGCTTAGAAATAAGGTACCTGCTGAGGAGTACCTAGCGAGCCTTGAGAAGAAAGAAAGGAAGATGATTGAGGAAGCAAGACAAGCACAGACACAACAGGAAATACCACAGGCACAGGCAATAGAAGTTCCAATTCAGGAACAACCGCAACAAACCGAGAAGGTTCAAATAACACCACAGCCACAGCAAGCGCAAGCAGTAACTCCGGTACAAGCTACCACTCCACAACCAGCACCTCAGCCTCAGCAGGCAAGCCTTGAATTACCTCAATTGCCTCAGAATATTATTGATGAGATGAAGAAATTAAGCGGAACCCTAGAGGCAATAATATATGATGACCACTGGACTGAGGTAAAGAGGATACCCGTGAGAGACCTTGTTGATACACTGCAGCAATTACCCAATGCATATGCCGTTGTGTTTGATGGCGTCTGCACACAACGCCTAGTGGATGTTGCATCAAGCAAAGGCGTCAAGTTACTAATTATGTCGAGAGTGGGCAACATAACGAAGGTACCCACTGACATGCTAATACTAACCATAGATGAGTACCTAAGTAAGGTAAATACTGAAACCAAGTAATAAGAACCTTAAGTAAAATAATCCTAGGTTAAATATTTTCATAAGTTATGAGAAGTAGTCAAGTATTGATTTACCTGCCTTACCCTCCATAAGCTGTGACTCCTTAATCCCCAAAACCTCGAGTATCCTCATAGCGGCAGGAACTATCTGCTTCTCAACATAGTAATCAACATCAATCTCCCTAATATCCTTAACAAGTATGTATGGCTTAACCTTATAAGCCAACTTGGCGCCTCCACCCTTAACAACTACGTAACCAATCATGTCACCCTTACCAACCTTATAACCAGCCTCCACCAACTGCTTAGCCGCAGCAACATGCGGCGTCAAAACCTTATACTCATTCAACGACTTATCCAGGGTCTTCCATATTATGATATCATCAATATCGAATTGATACGCCTTAACCTTATCAATTATGGACTTAACATAAGAAACCGCCTTACTAACATCACCCGTTGTTAGCACTATCTCGGCGACGTTTTCCTGAACATCCTTAGCAATCTCAGCCCAGTCGCCTCTAGCGGCCTCAAAACCAACAATGTCTATCTCACCATCGATTGTTAAACCAACATACCTCTTCTTAGCCTCCGTGAACAAAACCCTCCTATACACCTTATCAACCTTTACATCAAATCCAAGCTCATTATTTACGTAGTTAATTAATGCATCAACCTTATCACTGATATTCCTAACAAATAGGCTGTCAGTATCACCATAAATAATTGGAAGGCTCAGGGATTTAGCCTTCTCAATAACAGTCTTGAGCAAGTTTCTGCCCCATGCCGTGACAGCTTCGGCGACCTCACGCCTATACCACCTAGCCCCCAACCAACCACAGTATCCGTACATGGCATTAGCCATAACCTTAAGCGCCCTCTGTCTCTCGTTCAAAAGGATCCACTCAGGACTATTCTCTGGATATTTCTTCATTAACTCCCTTACTTTACGTCTACTTTCAACTAACATCCTAAGTAAACCTGGATATAATCCCTCGGGTGACTTTCTAAACTTGTAATTAACCTCAGGCGCTACGTGGCAATCATCACAATCCCCAAGTACTAGCGTATCTGGTGAAACATTATACTTCATCATGATGCTCGGGTACATACTTGAGAAGTCTATCACGGCAATGTCCTCATGAAGACCAGGCCTTGGCTCAAGCACGACAGCGCCCTTATAGGTCTCGTAGGGTCTCTCCTCACGATTAGGCGCTAACTCGCCTCTCTTAACAGCCTCATAAAATATCATCCACTCAACCCTAGCACCCACACTAGCCGCACCTACTTGATCCAGTGGAAGCCCTGATATTGAGGATAATTGAATAGCAAATGGAAGAAGTTTCTCAGCTAAGCCGTAAGTACTGACCACATCATCCCTGGCATACTTAAGTAGTTGATCGCGTTTAGACTTATCATCCCAGTACTCATGTATTCTGTGGCCAGGTATTAAAACACGTTCATCCCTCTTCATTATTCCAAAAAACTCCGCAGCTCTATCGAGACTTTTCACCTTTATCTCACCAACCTCCTCAATGAAGTTATATAGGTCGACATTTGCTCTGCCAATTATTGACCAGTGGCCATAAACGCTGGGTTCAGGTGGATTACTCATCCTGGATAGGGCCAGCCTAACGCCGATCCTCGAGGATCTATTAACTAGGTAAGGCCAATCAAAACCATTATTATTATAACCAACCACAACATCAGGGTCGTACCTCTTAAAGTAATCTAGGAATTCCCTAATTATTTTAGCATCGTTCTTATCATCATTCACCACAAACATTTTAACACCATCCTCTTTGGTCATCGTTGATATTATTATCACGGGGTCCCTGTCAGGATTTGGCATACCCCTTGGGTTGTAAACCTCAATATCAAATGCAAGGATCTTGAAACTAGGTAATTTATGTTCTTCAATCATCCTAGGCCTTGTTTTAGCAAGACAAACCAGGTCAACCTGGTAATTACCCTTAGTTTCCTCACACTGATCAACAACAACCCAATTGCTCGGCTTAACACCCATATCCAGTAAGTACCTCTGTGAGAACCTAATGTCGGCCTCAAGTACATCCTCGACACCTGGAACCTCAGCAGCGAGTTCCCTAAGTTCCCTAACCTTCTCAGGAATTGTCGCAATTACCTTAATAGCATCAACCTCATTACTAAATAACCTACGCTTAACAATCTCCACATTCAATACCTTACCCTCCAACTTACGCTTAACGTTAGTGAATACATTATTGACATCGCCTGACGGTAATACATAGAAGTAAGGTCGAAAGGATCTATCAAGAACAAGAACCCTTTTATCATCGTTAGTAATACCAAATAATCTAAGCTCTGGTGCGTTACCGACAACACCGTATGTTACGTCCAATAACCAGAATGTTAATTCCATTATTAAGTTAGTAAAGAACAAATATCTTAAACTTACTCTTCATGAATTAATTTAAAGCAACTACGGTAGTTAATCCTTTCCTTTTAGATGGGTAATCTTGGATCCTCCTTAATGACCTTAGCCACTATCAATGTTGATGTTCTCTCAACCTCCTCCATATTCATTATCTGCTCAAGTATCCTAAGAATCTCATCCTTACCACTAGCCCTAACCTGCAATACAAAGTCCCACTCACCAAATATGTAATAAACAATAGTCACGCCACCAATACTCGCCAACTTTTGGCCAACCTTCTCGTGGTAACCAGGACCGTACCTAGCCTTAACTAATACCACAGCCACATAATCCTTACCCATTTTCTCAGGGCTTAACTTGGCGTGACAGCCAAGTATTATGCCAAGTCTCTCAAGCTTCTTAATCCTATAGTAAACCGTTGATTTTGAAATCTTCAGCTTATTAGCCATTTCATCGAGGGTTATCCTGCAATCATCCTGCAACATCTTTAAAATTTCAATATCGGTCTGGTCTATCTCCTCGGTTATTGACATCAATGAAGTACCCAGTGAACTCATTTAAAAAACATTCGCTTGTTATAAAAATATTCATAACGCACATAACCACTTTACATAATTATCTTTTCCACATACCTATTTAGAGATCAATTAACCATGATGATGATCATAAAAGCGTAAATAATTCATGCATACTTAAACCCTGAAAAAACATGAATGCTATAGAGTAATTAATGAATTAATCAAAGAAAATGTTTTTATATTAGTTATCAACGATTGTTCAGCACAAAAGACCTTCTTTGGTGATGACCATGTCAAGTAGACAAACACCTGGATTGAGTAAGGATGAAACGGACGAGAGAATAAAGCAGGCCCTATATTACCTAACTAGGGTTGTTCAGGACATGGGTATACCTAGAAATATTAGAAGGGCCGCCAGTGAGGCTGTTAGGATATTAATGGACCCAAACATGAGCCCAGGCCTAAAGGCTTCAACGGTTATTAGTATACTCGATGATGCATTGGCGGACCCAAACATGCCACTTTTTAGTAGGGTTATTTTCTGGCAGGTAATTTCATTACTTGAACAGATTAAGGACTCAGTATAATTTAAGCCATGTCACTCAGTAAGTCCTTTATTAATCCCTTACCAAATAAGGTCTCAATCATTAACCTAGCACTAGCAATAACTTCCTTAGCTTTCTCATACTCCTCCTTCCAGGTTAAGGACCTCCTAGCAACACCCAGTTCAGCAGCCTTAACAGCAACAGCAGCAGCAACTCTTGGGTAGAAGTCCCACTCCTCCATCGTCGGTAGTATCTTGTCCTCACTCAATTTATCACCAACGAAATTCGCTATTTCCTGAGCAGCGGCTATTATCATTTCATCAGTTATCGTCTTAACCCTAGCATCCAGCGAACCTCTGAAAACGCCTGGAAACACCAGGGAATTATTCACTTGATTAGGGAAGTCGCTCCTACCTGTAGCCACAACCTTAGCACCAGCCTCCTTAGCCTCCCAAGGCCAGATCTCCGGTATTGGGTTTGCTAGGGCAAAGACTATTGGATCCTTATTCATTGACCTAACCCACTCCTTCTTAATCACGCCGGGTCCCTGAACAGATGCGGCAACCACGGCATCTATCCCTACAAGAGCCTCCTTAATACCGCCCTTCCTCCTCTCAGCATTAGTCTTTATTGCTAAGTCATACTTCCAGGGATTAGTAAGCATTAGTTTATCCATGTCCTCTCTCTCAGGGTGTAGTATTCCCTTACTATCAACGAGTATTATATTACCTGGCTTAACACCGTACTTAATCAATACCCTGGCAGCGGCTATGTTCGATGCACCAGCGCCTATGAATGCTATTGTTGAATCCTCGATCTTCTTACCAACGACCTTAAAGGCATTTATTAGACCGGCCAATATTGCACCGGCTGTTCCCTGTTGATCATCATGCCAAACAGCAATCTTCAGCTCCTCCCTTAATTTCTCGAGTATGTAGAAACACTTTGGTGACTCAATATCCTCTAGGTTAATACCACCGAAGGCAGGTTCTATTGTCTTACCAATATTAACAATATCGTCCTGCGTCTTAACCCTTACAGGTAATGGTACTGCATCAACACCGCCAAGGTACTTAAAGAGGAGCGATTTGCCCTCCATGACTGGCATCGCCGCCTCTGGACCAACATTGCCAAGCCCAAGTACCCTACTACCATCAGTTAAAATCGCAATTGCGTTCCACCTCCATGTGTACTCAAAGGATTTATCAACATCCACGTTTATCTCCTTTGAAACCGCGGCAACACCTGGTGTGTACCATATTGAGAAATCCTGTAAACTCCTAACAGGTACCTTTGGTAATATCATTATCTTCCCCCCATACCTTTTTGATGCTTCAATGGCCATCTTAAACCATTTGCTTGACTCCTCACTCATCGCAAGATTCACAACTTAAGGATTTATATTGATTTCTGAATATGAATTCGACAATTGATCAATATAGAAATTATATGAAAAATATTCAACTGAATACAGATTCATTAATTCAATCCTTAATTACATGAACACTTTCCCTAGGTATTAAAAGTAAAACCTTATCGCCAGGCTTGAAGGCACTACTCGATATTGCCGTTAAAGATAGGTTATTACCTATCGAAACCAATAATTGATACCCAAATCTACTCCTAATTACCTCATTAACAACACCCCTAAGCACATTATGACCATCAATATTAACACCTTCATCCCTAGCGACCCTAATCCATTCCGGCCGTACACAAACATAAACCTCACCATCAACGTACTCATCAATACGTAACTCAATCTCATTACTAAGCCTAACGATACTGCCCTCCGCAATACCTCTGATTATGTTTTGAAAACCGAGGAATTTAGCTGTGAAAACCCTGCTTGGTTTATTAAATACTTGCTCAGGATTTCCCTCCTCTATTATCCTGCCCTCCCTCATAATAAATACCTTATCAGCCAGTGAGTATGCCTCATCCCAATCATGAGTCACGTGAATTACCGTAATACCATACCTCCCAGGCAATTCCCTCAGCATAATCATTATCCTATCCCTAGTCTCCCTATCAAGCATTGAGAGGGGCTCATCCAATAGCAGGACCTTAGGTCTAATAACGAGCGCCCTAGCCAACGCAACCCTCTGCTGCTCACCACCACTTAAATTAACTGCCCTCCTATTGAGCAAATAATCAATACCTAAGTCCTTAGCAATCTCCTGAATAAGCCTACGCCTATCCTGCCTTGGCACACCTCTAAATCTAAGCCCATACTCAATATTCTCATAAACAGTCATATGGTCAAAGACCGCGTATCCCTGTGGCACATACGACACATTACGGGACTCTGGCGGCTCCCTAGTCACATCAACACTATCAATCAATATATTACCCATACTAGCCCTATAAATACCTGCAATTACCTTAAGCAATGTGCTCTTACCTGATCCTGTTGGCCCAAGAACCACATTATACGTCTCACGCCCAAATACAGTACTTATGGGGCCTAGGGTAAAGTATCTAAGCCTTGTGACAACCCCTCTCAACTCAACCATGTTAGGCATGACCACCACCTATACTAATTAAGACCCTGTAGATTACGAAAATTACGAGAATAACCGCGACAAGAGCCGCTGAAAACTCCACGGCATTTACTAAACCAATACCTACGTAACTCTCATAGATATAGACAGAGGCTGGGTAAACAAGATTCTTACCAAGTAGTACATAGTATGCAACAATAAACAGGGCACCAGCCTCAGAGACCGATCTTGCCCATGACAAAATGGCACCGGTCGCCATCGACCTCCAGATCCTCGGGAGTATTACTGAAGTGAAGACTCTTAGTGGACTTGCACCTAGTGTTCTTGCGACAGCCTCCATCTCAGGATTTATCATTACAATTGATGACTCAACAACTCTTATGTAGTATGTCGATGAGAGGAAAGCCACGGCAGTTGTGGCCCCCCAAAGCGTATTTATGAAGTTAATACCGTGCGCCTTCAGGATAGGGCCAAGTCCGTAGTATGATGCGAAGGCCAATACAACCATTATTCCAACTATTATATGCGGTATCATTATTGGTATGTCAATCACAGCATCAACAATACTCTTTAGGTGGAAGTTGTATCGAGCCATTACGTAGGCTATTGGTGTCCCCATGATTATGGCTATTAAGGCTGATAGTGTTGACATGGTCACAGTAACCTCAATGGCCTGTATGAAACTCATCACGGATAAAGCCTTAGGTATCAATGGGAAACCAAGCACTATAAGTAGGGCTAGTGGGTATATTATGAGAATTGAGAAAATAAATACGGAGATTAGTAGGATTAGGATTATGGGTATGTTTGATTTTAATGAATGCATACCTTTAATTCCCTTAGCCTTGGCTTGGGAATATGGATGCATACTGTGGGTACTGGCTTAGGGGCGCAACAAAGGGTTTAATTGCATTAGGCACAGCGCTGTAATTACCATATACAATACCGGGTATTATGGGTACAATACCATTCTCCTCAAGTATCTTCTGACCAATTGGACTATAGAGCAGTAATAGGAAGTACTCACCAGCCTCCTTATTCGGTGCCTGGAATGGTATCGTTATTGTGTAAACCACTGGATTGCATGCAAAGGTCTTTGTGACACCATTCTCGGTCCAGGTAACACTAACCTGGTGGTAATAATTAACATAGCTCAAATTGCCGAGGTTTATGAAAGGCGGTAATGTTATGAATACGGTATTGTGATAAGTCTGCGTTTGTGGTATTGCATTGCTCTCGTAGGCTGATAATATGAAGTCCACCTGCCCAGAGGTCATTAGTGTTAGTAGGTCTATCTCTGTATTCCTCATCATGTACTTACTTGGGTTTCCATAAATGGCGTTGTAGAGGTACGATGCATTATTAAAGAAAGCAAGTCCTGCGAGCTTAACGACACACTGTGCTTGGTAACCAGATGGATCCGTGAATGGGTTTGAAACACCAACTACAGTGCTTGAGTTAAGGGCTATTATCTGCCATATTTTCTGCCAGGTCTCGTTATACTGTGCAGATAATGGTGGATACGACTGAGCCTGTTGCCATAGTTGATAAACCTCCTGACCAGCAGTGGTGTTTAGGTCAACTATTATTACCATTTGTGTGATTCCAAAGGCTATCTCATAATTAGTGTAGTTGGGGAATAGTACAGAAGGTATTGTCGTAGTGTCCGCAGAAGCCACAACACTGAATTGCTGAGTAGTTGCCTCAGTATGAGCAACCTCACCACTGCCCTTAAACATGGCAGGGGCTATCGTTATGCTTGGGTACATGCTCTGCATAACATTAAGTATATCACCAAAGGCAAACTTTAGTGTACCAGCAGCACCAACTGCAAATGGTGCCGTTGATACCGTAGTCGTAGTAGTGACGGGGGTAGTTACATTAGTTGTGGTGGTTACATTAACGTATTTAGTAACAGTAACTGTCTTAGGCGGCATTACTGCATAACCAATCGCTATACCAACCACAAGACCCACTATTAATCCAACGACTAACCAAACGGTTGTGCTTGCCATACGCTTGAACCAATTTTTGCCCGTATTAAAGTTTTATTTTTTATCTGATAATTGATAATAACTTTCATTTTTAAATAAACTATAATCACTCTGGCGGTATCTCGGTATATGCCACAGATATGTCAATGCCGTATTTCCTAAGATTAACATAGCGTGACAATAGGTACACCACTATACCGAGTATTACTGCGCCGAGTTCTACGCCGTAGGCCAGCCAATTACCACCCCAAATCTGCGGATAGGCTAGGAATTCATATGTTATGTATGCCATTACACCCACCATCAATACACCAAATATTGTTAAGATTGCCCTGGACCTACTACCCATATTGAATGATGAGTATCTAAGTGTTGCTATTATGATGGCGGCGATGCCAACTACCATATAGTATATTATTGCCTCAACAACGGCACCGTACAATGCCGTAAATGTATTATAGAGGAAACCAGCTGCGGCTATTAACACCGCCGTTACCACCAGGTCAAATGTATGTGCATATATTGGTGTTCCAAACCTAGGGCTTACGTAGGCAAAGAAGCTAGGCCAAACCCTATCAAAGGCAAGGGCAAACCAATACCTAACAACAACAATAGCACCATAAGCTAAAACCGCCAAGTACCAAACAACAGATGCAATGCCTATAAACCAACTTAGCGCTGCATTGTGTGAGGCAACCATTGCCACAGTCCAGAAATTAATAATGCCATTGAGGTTGGGGTTAGACAATGCAGCAGTCACGAAATTGAAGCCCAGTGAGTAGTACATTGCCTCAAACCCGAGGGTTAGGAACACTAATGAGAATAGGAATGCCATAGGCACGTTCCAGTGAAGTGCGTTTTTACCCTTTATCTCGGAGGCGATTGCCGGACCTGCTTGTAACCAGGGGTAGACGTATATTGCGAAGAATGGTAGTAGCATTAGTATTGTATTCATGGAGAAGAAAGGCCCAGAATAACTATGGGTTACACCCATGTATGTATAACCAGTTGGTAGTAATGAGGATATCGCATTAATAACCTGCGTCTTGGGCATAATGAAGAGTATTGCCATGGCGATTATCAACCCAAGTAGTGATACTGTGGTTAGCGCGGTCATTAACTTAATACCATACTTGGTTCCTAGGATGTTTGCAAGCACGATCACCGCAAAGAAGGCTATGCCTATGCTAACCTCCTGAATTGGCGTTAATGAAACATTAACACCAAGTATTGGTAATACAGATTCCAGCTGAAAAACTGCTGCAAATGCTATTAATGCATAGTACGTTAAGCTCTCTATTATGAAGCCAAAAACAAGACCGTTTGTTAACCATGCTAGTTTTGATCCTAGGGCTCTACCTAGCCATACATAGTCCCCACCTACCCTTGGTATGTGTCTAATTAGCGTTGAGTATACGATGACTTGGGGTATCGCGAATAATGCGGCTATTAATGAGGCATAAACAAGATTCGCGCCAGCTACAGTTGGTAAGGCAGCCAAAGTAAAACCGATAGTAGCTAAGGCGGCACCAATGGACATGTTGGCAATATTTATTGAAACAGCATCCCAAAAACCAGCCGACTTAACCAAGCCCGTGGACTCCCTAACAAAGACTTGGTATTCCTTACCCATCATTATAATAGTTATTTTAAATAATTTATAAATCCTCTGTTCACTATTATCGTTTATTGTTTAATAATTTGATTAAACAATAGATTTAACGCATACTTTAAAAATAGTATGTATTATAGACATGCCGTGTTTGAAGTCGAGGTTAAGTATAGGGTTCCTGGTCACGATGCAATTAAGGAGAAATTGAAGGCATTAAACGCTAAATTTCTCGAACATACTGAGGAAACTGATATCTATTTCAACAGTCCAATAAGGGATTTTGCGAAGACCGATGAGGCGCTTAGGGTTAGGATTTATGGTGATGGTACTGTAGTACTAACGTATAAAGGGCCTCGTATTGGTGGTATTGGGAAGACACGTGAGGAGCTGAGTGTAACCGTTAATGACCTCGAAAGCCTTTTAGAAATCCTTAGGAGACTTGATTTTAAGGAGGTTGCTAGGGTTATTAAGAGGAGGGATATTTATAATTATGAGAATTTTACGATATACATAGACATTGTTGAGGGTTTGGGGAATTTCGTTGAGGTTGAGACTATGGTAAATGATAGGGAATTAATAAATAAGGCTACGGAGGAAGTTCTTCAGCTTGGTGATAAGCTAGGACTTAGGAGGGATTGGATTGAGAGAAAGACGTACCTTGAATTAGTACTTGAGAAGAATAGTATGAATAAACCTTAATAATCATGGCTATAGCATTAATTGTGCAATTTGATAATGTCATAATCATTGAGGATAGGTACAGGAATTATTATCCCATATCAATTAGTACACCGCTGAGTGACATAGTAATAGGTGGTCTTCGTTACTATGAACATATAGTACTGTGGCTCATGAGTCTAGGGTATGATGCTAATATCTACGTAATAACCCGCAATTACTTAGCAAAGTATTGGCGAGGAATTGCCGAGTCATTACTGACAAGGCTCAACATGAAGTACTCAATAAGGTACTTAGATAGTATTGAGGATATTAATGGCCCATCCCTCATAATTCACACCTCATTAGTTCCACAAATAGACACATTAAATAAAATATTAAGAAATGTTAGTGCAGGGATTGAGGTTAGGTGTGACGATAGGGTATTAATTAATGTCGTGAATGATAGAGGTAATGAGACGGATAGGGACGTAATTAATAATTGTGATTTGCTAATGAATAATGGTATTTGGTCAGTAATTAAGTGGAACACGGAGTTACTCCGCAGTAATTCCAAGTATTTAATAAAGTTGCTTGGTAGTAAGAACCTGGATTCCGATATTTCAAGTAATGCAATTATTGATGAAAGGGCTGGTGATGTAATAACAATAAACTCCACAGTAGAACCCCTGTCCTATGTTAAGGGTCCTTCATTACTAGGACCTGATTCTAGGGTATTGCCCCATGCATACATTAGGGAAGGCACTGTTCTATACATGAATAATGCCGTTGGTGGTGAGATTAAGAATTCAATAATGGACGTGAACAGCCTTAAGGAACACTTTAGTTACTTAGGTGATTCTTACGTGAGTAGGTGGGTGAATATCGGAGCTGGTTCTGTAACGTCTAATTTGAAAAACACTATTGGTGATATTAGGTATATGGGTATTGATACGGGCATGATTAAGCTTGGCTCAATAATTGGTGATTGGGTTAAGGTTGGGATTAATACATCAATAATGAGCGGCAAGTACATTGGGCAGGGAAGTAGTGTTATTGGTTTTGTCCGGAATAATATACCACCATTTAATATGTGCATAAATAATGACTGTGAGAGGTTTAGGATTGATAAGGTTATTGAGGTTTACAGAAGATTTGTGGAATTAAGGAGGTCTAGCGTTAATGAAATGGAAATTTCATTGATTAAGGCTGTTTATGACGCATCACTCCATGAACCTCCTCCTTAACTCTCTCTTTTCCAACTCATGAATTACGAGCACCAACTTATCAACGTCATTTATCTTTGGCAGGAACTCCTCAATATCATCAATCCTAACCCTACTTGACAATGCCAATACTGCTAATTTACCATGCTTACTAACTAGCTCTGCCGTCTTACCTATGTACTGAATTAACTCATTGTCATCAGACTTAGCCCTACCTTCTCTCCACCTCTCCACAATCTGCCTAATCTTCTCTTCATCAATCTTTAACGCGCCAAGTCTTTCCGAACCACACCTGGGGCACTTGGGTTTTTCTGGCAGGTCTTTGTTCCTAACTGAACCAACCCAACCACAGTTAAGGCATACTAAGGTCATTGATTCATTTAGTAGCCTAGCCTTAACACTCTCCCTAACCAACTTGTCGAGTCTTTCCGGCGCCATTACCTCTAGTCTATGGCTTATCTTATCCACGATCTCCCTACTCATTGGACTAAACTCACTCCTTTCCATCGTTATTAACTTCCTCTCACCATTAGCTAATGACTTTAGGAATAAGTACGTATTATCCAGGTCGAAGTCCCTCGTTAATACCTCCTTAAGGGTTTCCGTAAATACCGGCGACCCTCTATAAAGCTCTACGAGGTTCGTTATCGCTAAGTCACTTAATTCCCTGTCTTTCCTAATAACATTGAATCTCCGGGCAACATGAACAAACTTTCTCTTGAAAATACCAGTCCTTGTTATCGCCCTCATTGCATAGTCAATGAAAACCTTATCATCCATGTTAGCCACATCCATTATTGTGTGTACAATTAGTGTTGTGTCAATACCAGGCCTTGGCAATTGTAGGATAACGGCATAGGCATCCTGCTGAACACCAACTGGATAACCAAGTCTCTCAGTAAGTACCTCACCAAGTATTCTGGCTATTGTCCTGTTAACTAACGTACCACCATGCGTATACAATATTATTAAATCACCAACACGCTCAAGAAGAATGAGCCTATGCGATGGCATTGGAACACCGCTTTCAAGATGCTCCATGACCCTATCAATAACATACTTAATAGTATCCCTAGAAATGCCTAGCTTCGTTGCGAAGACCTCACTGGTCGCTTCAGGACCAACCTTAGTAATGTAATTACTTATCTCCTCCTTAATACTACCAACATCCTGCGCGACCTCAAAGGGTACTGGGATCTCCTCACCAACCCACGATGGTATCGCACCAACAGTATCCTTAGCAGGGGCTACATAGATAGTTTCACCAACAATTTTCTGCAAAACCCAAACACCACCTCTAAACACGAATTTTACGCCGGGCTCCCCATACTCAGCCACAAAAGCCTCATCAAGTACTCCAATGGGTTCCTCATTGGCCTGGTTAATCACCAGGTAATGCTTCTCGTCAGGTATCATGGACATTTGGCTAAAGAAATATCTATACATTTCCCTCCTAGCCCTGAAACCACTTGGCTTAAGTACGACTCCCTCATCCTCAATGAAGTATGCAAGCCTTGGGTTGAGGACCTCACTCATGAACCTCAATACACCCTTAAGCTCCTCAACTGATAACTTCCTGTATGGGTAAGCCCTACTTATTAAATCATAGAGTTCATCAATGGACCACCTATTCTTAATCATTAATAGGCTAACTATTTGATGAACAAGCACGTCATAGGGCTTATCAGGTATTTGCGTAGCCTCAAGAAGCCCAGACTTAGCCCTATTAATTATTGCCACAGCCTCAAGCGTATCATTTAGATCCTCAGTTATTACAACACCCCTTGGTACCTTATCAAGCCTATGACCACTCCTACCAATCCTCTGAACAAGCCTAACCACTTGGTGAGGCGATAAGTATTGGATTACGAAATCCACACGACCAATATCAATACCAAGCTCAAGACTCGATGTGGCTATTACGGCCTTCAACTTACCGTCCTTAAAGGCCCTCTCCGTGGTTATTCTCGAAACCTTAGACAAGGAACTATGGTGTATACCTACGGAATCATAACCAAGCATGGCAAATCTATACATTAATAGCTCGGCCATTGATCGTGTATTCACAAAAACTATTGTAGCGCCATTCTTACTCACTAAGTCCCTAATGAGCCTAAGTCTTGCGATTGCATCTGGGTATAAATAAACGTTCTTAGCTACCTCCTCATCCTCACTCGTAGTTTCTGGACGAACCACATCCAGCTGCATCTCCCTAACAATACTTGACTGTATTATGTCGCACTCATCGTCATTACCGACGAGGAATTTTGCAACCTCCTCAGGACTGCCAACTGTTGCTGATAAACCAATTATCTGTGGCTTTCTACCAATCAACCACTTAATCCTCTCAAGGGTTAAGGCCAGTTGTGTGCCTCTCTTATCCTCGGCAAACTCATGAATTTCATCCACTATTATCCACTTAAGCTTTGTTAAATGCTCTCTCAACCTCTTACCAGCTAGAATTGCTTGGAGTGTTTCGGGAGTTGTTATGAGCATCTGCGGCGGATCCCTACTTTGCTTAACCCTATCACTCTGATCAGTATCCCCATGCCTAACACCAACCTTAACACCGATTTTCTCACCCCACCAAACAAGCCTATCAAGCAGGTCCCTATTTAACGCCCTAAGTGGCGTAACGTAGAGTATGTATATACCCTTATCAATAAATTCGCCCTTATCCATACCCCACCTAAACATTGAGAGCACGGGCAGTACCGCGGCCTCCGTCTTACCACTACCTGTTGGTGCTATTATTAGTACATTACGACCATTAAGTATCCTTGGAATAGCCGATTTCTGGGGCTCCGTAGCCCTTAGGAAACCCCTCTCAACAAGTGCCGATTGAATTATAGGATGAAGTAACTTATAAACATCATCTAACTCCTTGACAGATGCAGAAACTTCAGCACTATGGCTATTCATTGTACCAACACTATACAATTAACACCATGGACCCTACCCATTTTAAACCATTTGCTTCAGTTAAAGTGAAAGTCAAAACCACGAAACTTATAAATAAAGGGTACATAGTATTTCATAAATATTATTTTTTGCGGTGGCGTAAACCTAATATTGATTAGTTATCAATCAATAACAATGCTTAAGTGCAGTGCATGTGGTTCGGTTAAGGTAACTGTTTTGATTAATGGAAAGCCGTATTGCACGTATTGTGGAGCAAAGATACTTAGGACGCACCTAGTAAGGACATTACTAAATATGAAGAAGGAGGGACTAATTACATCAATAATAGACGTGGAAAGTTACGAAGACCCCTAAAGGAAAACTAAAATAAAACCCAGCATCTATTTCCTCAAGTGATGAATAAGCATAGTCTATCGCCCATGGTATTACCGCTCGGAGTGACCCTAGTTCTTTTGATGAGCATAGCAATAACCCATGCAGAAGCCGGCGTGGTCACAAGCCAAATAAATAATGGTATTAGAGAAGCCCTGGAAAAATGCAAGGTGAACCCATATACCGTGTCTATCACGTCAATCACACCAACAATACAAAATAACACAGTGATCATAGATGCCACGCTTAGTAATAATTATAACCTTGAAATAACAATGAACTTAACGAATAAGTTAATACCAATTAATGACATAAACGTAGTTGTAATGAACCGTAATTCAATAATTTGTGGTTCATCAAATATCACAATAAGTAATCCATCAACTAATTATAGCAATACTATTGTAAAGGCAAATCATTTTATTGAGATAATATCATACACAGGATCTTCGCCAATGACAACCAGTAGCACAAATACAGTGGTAGTGTACGGCACAAGCATAAGCTCTGTAATAGTCATATTAAATATGACAGCTTACACAGGTAATATAGTGTGTAGCACGGGATCCCCATTAACACCGATTTACATTGTTGCGCCCAGTAGATCAATACCACTTATGTACATAATACAACCATCAAGACCCATCACATCACTACTATGCAGATATAGTCAAACATTAGGTAGTAGCTACTTATTAATGGCTATCCTTATAGGAATAGCGGCCGCATTACTTTACGAAGCAGTATTAATAATAGTAAGGATGAACCACCTAAAAAATACTTAATAGCCAATCACCTAAGGCCCTAAATGCCTTGGCTCTATGGGATAACCTATTCTTAATGTCAATACCTAACTCAGCGAAGGTTTTGTCATAATCACTCGGTATGAATATTGGGTCAAAGCCAAAGCCCTCAGAGCCCCTGGGCTCCATAGCTATATTTCCATACACAACACCAGTAAATAGCTTAATAGTTGCCTTAGGGCCGCATAGACCAACCACGGATTTGAAGTATGCCGTCCTATCATCAACACCACTCATTAGTTTTAAGATCCCTGTAAGCCCTATCGTCTTGTAGACATAGGATGAGTACGGTCCTGGGAAACCATTCAGTTTATTTATGAAAAGGCCGTCATCCTCAACTACGAAATAGTCACCAGTATTGCCATTGCATATTTCCTTTAGGGCATTGCTAACAATATCTTCAAGATTATCACTTTGAATTTCAACCTTCCTATGATTGGTATCAATTAGGAGATCTATGCCGAATTCCTTAAGTACCAGGGATGCCTCACGAAACTTAGCCTTATTACTTGTAACGAAGAATACCCTCATAGTCTCATTTTACGTTGAAATGAAAAATTTATATTTTTAAGGTATTTTTAACTCACTGTAGATTAACGCCACTATAATCAAGTACCTTCTTTAATAAGTCGCTCTCTGGAGGAACTCCTATAAACTCAACATTACCAACGTCCTGATCCTCCCTCTTAAGGACCACAGTCGGTACGGCAGTCACCTGATACATATCTGCAATATCACCCTCTTCATAGGCTTCAATAGTTACTGATACGACCTTACCCTTACTGTCATAAGCAAACATATTAGCCATTAAGACGGCGTATGGGCAGTATGGGCATGATGGCGTAACCACTGTCATGACCTCAACCTTCTTACTATTGCTTGAATTTAGTAGAGCTTCGAGCCCCTTCTTAGTCCTTGGCCTTAACTTGGTTTCACCGACGGATATCCTTACTATGGTCTCTATGAATGCTCGAACTTCCTCACCGAGCGGCGCGCCTAAGTACTTAATTGCACCATCCAGTAGGTATATGACGGGAACTCTTTGTGGTTCAACATTATACTTTGTGAATGTCTCATTGTTTTCCTCGTATTTTACCTTCCTCAGTATTAACTTACCAGGGGGTGCTAATTCAGCGAGTAAGTCCAGTAGTTCCTCTGTTGGTACACACCAATTAGTGTCCCTGTTACCACAAGTATTGCTTGTGAAGAATAAGACCTCAACCGGATTCTTCATCTGTGACAGTATCTCCTTTATTATTTCCTTAGTCTCTTCATCAACCTCTATGTGCGGTACCTCTACTGCGCCTTGTGTTTTTTCGAAGGGTGTTGCGGACATTCTATCTTCGTAGGAAATAACCCCTATAAAAAGTCTTTTTTCCACTTATTTTCAATAACAAAGGTATTCATGCCCTCCTTGACCTCTTCTTCCTAGACCTTCTCCTTTTACCCTTATTACCCTTAGAAGATTTACTCCTCTTCCTCCTGCTTCTCTTTCTCCTTGACTTTCTGATTTTCTTAGTCTCCTCCACCTCACTCGATACCTTATCAACTAATTCCTTAATTACGCCATTAGAGATCCACATACTTATCTTGCTTGCCTCATTATCTATTAAATCGTTGATTAAGGACTGACCAACCTGATCTCCACCCACTAGTAATACCTTAGTTAAGGCCTTGCCCGTATTAAGAGTAATAATTCCAGAAAACTCCTCATTAAGTTTCTCCTTGATATACTTCCTCAATTTCCTATACTTCTCCTCACTAAAGCCCTTAACGTATAGAGCCTCTAATATGAAAGTAGGTTCATCCCTAATAAAGATGAACTTCAAATCATCACCTCCAATCTCCTTAATTACGTCCACATCATCGGCAATCAATAAGAACTAATAAATCTTATCTAATGACATTAAAAATTAATCAAGTCAGTACTTAAAGGATTCCTCATTAGTCAGGGAGGTGAAGCATCATCACACTGGAGTATAAGGCAACCCTGCTTATAAATGCTTTTATACAAATTAGTTAAGGGCTAATAATGATGAAGAGGGACTTAAGTGCTGATTGGATGAAGATGAATCCACGAACTGATAAAATTAAACTTACACGAGCCCCAGATGACTGAGCAGGTCGTATGCGTTGTACTCAGGGGCTAGCTTAACATAGGCCTTCTTCTCACCAGTCATTGTTATTAATGTATTCACACTCTCCACCTTAACATTATACGTCTTCTCCACATAATCCCTAATCTCCTTCTTAGTAGTGTTCCTAGGAACAACAATCGTTATCTTATTCTCCCTCTCAGCAAGCCTAAGGCTCTTCTCTGTTAGTACGAACCTCACGATCATGCCACCTCACCCCATAAATAGACCCTTACGTAACTCCTCAATAGCACTCGAGGTCCATAGTGTTAACCTACCAGGGACACCACCAGGCGCTAGATACAGCACGCCTAAGTTTCTCACAGGAACAACATCAACGCCAGGTAGGTTCCTTGCAACCTTAATAATCGATGCATCAGTGGATGAAACAACAATTAACAAACTCTTCCCCTCCTTATACCTCCTACCCCTCATCTTACCCTTACCAGACCTGATCCTAATCCTCTCAGCAACCCTCTCAATATCATCCCAAAGACCCAATGATTCAAGCGACTTCTTCAAATCAGCCATAACACTAATTCTCTCAAAATCATCACTGACAATAAGTGGTATCTGCGGAACCTTATCAACAGTATGACCCCTAGCAATTACTAGGTCCTTTATTGCCGTAGCGGCTATGGCGGACCTAATGGCCTTCCTACGCTCCCTCTTATTAATCCTCTCATGAAGAACCTTCTCAACCTTAGGTGGATGTGCCCTCCTACCCTTAACAACGTTTGGCGCTAACCTAGCGGTTGGCCATAGGCTACCCTTAACCCTGGGAACCCTGGCAATACCAAGCCCAATACCAAAACTCACTGCCGTGGTCCTCTTACCGGCCATTGGATCTGTTCCCTTGGGCTGAAGCCTAGCCGTCAATGCACTTATGTAGGCCCTGAGTATTAAGTCAGGTCTTATGGGTTCGAAGAATTGGGAAGGCAATTCTATTTCATTAATAGCATTACCATTTATATCGAATACCTTCACAACACTTGGTACATTATACAAAGGCCTTATTAATGGTGACATGTCTAGGGATACCATGCTCATGCACCCTGCAGTGGCTGTGTTGATAACCAGACTATTTGAACCTTACCAGTTGGGTATGTTGGCGGTCTAGGTCTTACTGGGAACCTAAGTGTCACAAGTCTCTTAACAATACCAGGTACTGAACCTTCAAGGGCCATGTAAGGTCCCTTAACTATACCATAATGCGGAAAGCCGGAGCTTGGGGTTACCTCAGCACCATTAAGACCCATCTTGAGTATCCTCTTGTTATACTCCGTCCTCTTATGCAGACCCATTTGACCAGGTCTTGGCGTTGTGAAGGCCAGAGCTGGGTTTTGCGGACCAATGGCTCCAATCCTCCTATAACCCTTCCTATGCTTGTGCCATTTTGGTAATATCTTAACGTTGAATCTCTTAACCACACCCTGTAATCCCTTACCCTTCGTTATTGCGGCGACATCAACATATTGACCCTCATTAAACACGTCAGTTACATTAATGTCCTTACCCAGGATTGAATCAGCATACTTAATTAATTGATTAATATCATCAACACCACCAATGGGTATCTCCAAAAGCTCTGGGGTTTTCTTGCCAATGCCACTAAGTCTTGGTTGTGTTGCTACGAGGGCTCTAATCTCCGTAATTACATCCACATTATCAAGTATCTTCTTCATCATCTCCTCCTTGTTAAACTTCTCTGGAAGTGTTGGTATTTTCCTAGCAATGTCCTTAGGTACATCAGGCATCCAAACCTCGCCAAGGCTCAACTTTAGGTTTTTCCAGGGATCGTACGTGTAGGCCTTAAAGGCTATTACCTTAATTGGTGGTGAGTCCAATATTGTGACTGGCTTAATAACTTCCTTACTGTAGAAGGGACTCGTTGGCCTATCATCTATGAGCACGGCATGCGCCATACCTGCTTTATACGCCACGAAACCAAGCAACATGGGCTTACCAGGCCGTGGATCTGGCCATACCCTGAACTTAGCCACTAGGGACTCGGCTCGCTTCCTTGGGTAGTAAGCCATGGATCCGCGCTTAGGCCTATGAATCTTTAAACCCATAGTTCAGCCCTACGTAGTCACAACCCTATTTAAAAATTATTAGTTCCCTGGACTAGGGCAACGAACCATGCAGGTGCCTAATCAGGTTTAGTATTGATAATACGGCTATCACGGCCTCCTCGGTCCTCACGGTTTCAACGCCCTGACCAGGTATGAAATTAATAAATGGATATTTCTTCAATGTATTCTCCATGCCCTCAGCCCTAAGTATCTCGTCAACTCCATGATAAGGTGATCCAAAGACCACGAGAAATCTATCCCCACTTAAAAAGTCATTAATTTGTTCTATGGCATTCTTAATGCTAATTCCCTCCTTACCCGTCAAAATTACATAAATATATTCATCAAATAACTTACTTACATCCATGATCTCTGATTCAAATCCCCAATAAATACTTAGACGGTCTCTTGGAACAACATGTGCCCTATAAGTGTCATCCCTTGTTGTCGGCGCATCAATCTGAACAATGACCCTAGTACCCAGTGGCATTGGCCTTGGTATCTTAGCGTAAATGCCATCACCAATCTTGACAATTGAGTAGTAACCATCCCACTTAATGACAATACCCTCCCTATACTCACCTCTTTGTGGCTTACCTTCAGGTGCATGATTAGGTGTCTTTAACGGTGGCAATAAGCCTACATACTTAAGATCCTTATCGAGTTTGAACAAGTCCTTTCTTAAGTATGGTGGCGTTGATAGATACCTCAGGTTCTTAATAATGAACTGAGCCTTATCCCTATCGCCAGCCAGCCTATGCCTATAAACAATAATTCTACTTACCTGGAATATCGCGGCACCCCTACCAATATAACCAATCTTCCTAATTGCCTCCCTATTGTCAGGGGACTCCGCAAGGAAGTCACTGGGTATTGCAATATCAATAATTGGTTTTAACCTTAATACCCTCATTTTAACATCACTAATCACTTATGGTTTATACCTCACTTCTTACCTCCCTTAGCCTGCTTACCCTGTTGCTGCTGTGATGAACCCGTCGCCTCAGTTAATGCCCTACCTAGTCTCCTCTCCTCTTCCTCACTCGTCATGAATAGACTTGTCCTTTGTCTACCTCCCACGAAATCTACAAGTATGGCCTTAATTTATAAGCTTTTTCACGTTTAGGATTTACCTTAACTAAAAGTCTCGTCTTTTAGAGTGGGAAGTAGGTCATTCCTTACCAAGGAGCCTCTTAAGGCCTGGGTAAATCTCGAATAACTGCTCCTGCAACGCCAATGAGTAGTACTGTATCACTATCTCCACAACCAGTATCAAGCCAATACCACCACCAAAGACACCGGCAATGTCGCCAAGGGCTGCAATTACGCCAACTATTAAGCCACTGATTATTGTTAACATCCTAATGTACCTATCGAGAAACCTAGCGATAACCTTAGTGCTCGGTCTAAAGCCTGGTATGTGCATACCACCCTGCACTATGTACTTTGCCTGATCCTCAGCGCTTAGACCCGCCAGGTTAACCCAAACAATTGCGAATACAACTGATAGTACGGCGTACATAATTATGTGAACAGCTATATACGTGGCATCTATGTTTCTAGGAACAACCGTGAAGTAATAGAGCAGTGAGTTGGGGCATGGTATTAGACCTAGAGATGTCGAGTGCGCACAAGCCAGCCAGTTAAGGAATGGGTTAGTATTCGCCTTGTTATATGCGCTCCAGAGAAGTGTTAAGCCCTCACCTACTAAGTAAACAGTGTATGCGGTGAATATTATGGGTAGTACTGATACGTACATTAGCTTCAACGGCACTGAGTATCTATACCCCCTATACTGCACGAGTGCTACTGGTATTGAAACCTCCATTAACTCTAGGTACAATACAATTAATGCAAGGGCTATTGTCGCTATTAAGCCAGTTAGACTTGGGAAATTGACTTGATAAAGTATACTCATTAAGTAACTTAATTTGCCACCTATTGCGTAGTAAATGGCCGCTGCGAGGGCGGGTATGGCGCCATAGGGTATTACTGAGCCTGGTAAGATGAATGGTGAGAAGGCCATTGCGAACATTTGCTTAACTATGGTTACGAGGATGAATAGCGATATACCACTACCTAATCCCCAGCCCTTTGATATCATGTCATCCATTAAGATTATTATTACCGTGGCCACTAACAACTGAATAACTATTAGGGTTCCACCAAGGGCATTAACGGGGATTAACTGGCCACTGGTTACTAGGGCTATGGCTTCGAGAAGCCCAAAGACTATAGCAAGGAGCTTAAGTAACGCATTAAACTTGGCCTGATCCTCTGGATCCTCAAGATCTACATTGATCATATCCGAGAAAACGAGTATCTCAAGTATTATACCGGCGACGACTATTGGGGTTATACCCAACTGAGCCAGCGTTCCGAAGGTTATGCCTAGTATGGATGCTATGGCAGGTGATAGAAAGAAGGATGGTGTCACTGGGCTTAACCCATAAAGTGGTGTTATCGACATTAGCAGATAAACAGTTACCGCTAGAAACGTCCAGAATAGCCTTGAACCCATGCTCAGGGCTTCCCTGGGTTTGGGTACAGTCGGTATGAAACGCAGTATCGGCTCCACAGCATCAATGAACCTACGCTCATTATTAGCCATGCACTACCCCCCGTATTAATTCCACGGAACCTCCAGCAGCCCTGATCTTCTCCTCAGCCTTCCTCGAAACCCAAACAGCCCTAACAATCATGGGCCTACTGACTTTACCCCTACCCAGCAATTTATTAAAACCAATCTTTAATAAATCAACTACGTACTTACCATCAACTACCTGCACCAAGCCCTTGTTAACCAATTCATCAAGCATTGAGTCAAGCTCACCAACATTAATACCAACCCTAGCCGCGACTATAGCCTCGGGCTGCTTAAACCCATGCTTACCAAAGAATGGATAACCACTCGAATCCTCGGCATACTTCATAACGAGCGACCACTTATGTTTATGGAGACCAGACTTACCCCTACCACCACTTGAACCACTCTTCCTATGCTGACCAACCCTACCCCAACCATGGGTTCTCGAACCCCTATACTTCCTAGACTTTCTCTCAAATCGCCTAACCATGACTACGATTGACTATTGAAACCCTTAATAAATTTTATGACCTTACCTGCACTATACGTAATAAATTATTAAGGTCCTACACAATAATTATTAATAACGCGGGTTATTAATTTATGGTTAAAATTAATGATTAAATTATAGCATCCTAAGTATCAACTCATTAATTGCAATGCCCCTATAACCCAGATCCCCACCTTCATTAAAGCCCTTCTTAATGCCCCTAAGGCCTCCTGATGGTGGATGAAGCCTAAAGACCGGTTTTAACTTAGGTATGCATAGCACCTTATTACCTGATTTAGGCCATGGCTTGTTCTCAGGGCATGCGAGTTGATTAACTTCACCCATTATGTACGCCAGCGCAAACTCATCAATACTTGACCAGCCATACTTCCTAACCCAATCATCAGTTAGAGGCTTATTGCCAATTAACCTACCCCTCCTTCTTAGTAACTCAGTCAATGTATCGGCGTCTATCTCACCCCAGGTGACCCAGTCCTTAATAACATTAAGCATTCCCACGTATGATGGTCTCTCATCAATCACTGCGCATGTATACCTCCTCCTTAATCTAAGTAGATCAAGTGCTCTTTCAACATCTGGCGGTGTATCAGCTAATCCCTTAAGCCTTATCACTGCTATGCGTGTGTAAGGCGCCTCCTTACTAGACCGGGCACTTTCCTGAACCTGCATAAACAACGCCCAGTAAAACTATGAATTATTAAACTTTAGCCCTCCTGCGATTAGATGGAGAATGCATAGGTCTTCTTCAGGGCATCGTATGTAGCCTTGACCAGGTTGTGCGTTGTCCTCGTCTCGCCCCAGGTATATGACCAGATATCCTTAATGCCAGCTAGTCTAAGTACAACCTTAGCGGAATCAGCAGCGACAAGACCAACACCCTTAGGTGCTGGTATTAATACGATTTCCACACTACCACTCTTACCAATAACCTTAAATGGAATGCTATGGGGTTCATCACATGAGCAGTGCCATGAGCCGCAGCCCCTCCTTACAGGGACTATGTTTAGCTTAGCCTCCCTAGTTGCCTTCTCAATGGCCTGGTTAACCTGCTTACCCTTACCCATGCCGACGCCCACATAACCATCCTCATTACCAATAACCACAGCCACCTGGAACTGACTAACCTCACCAGCGTCAGTCTGTCTCTGCACAATGTTTATACCAACAACTTCATGTTTAAGGTTTGGCAGAAAGAAGTCGATGATCTCAGGCTCCTTAATGGGCAGGTTAAGTCTGAATAGGTCATCAATGGACTTCACCTTACCCTCCTTAACTAACCTACCAATCCATGTCCTAGGCTGCCAAGCCTCAACAGCAGACTCGGCACTCATTGACCAAAGCGTAACTAAACCATTTAAAAATATTTACACCATAAATTAACAACGTAGCTCCTTATTAATCAGAGTGAGATTAGTACTTAAGATGGCGCTGGATAGGCTTATTGCCGAGTTAATGCTGTTAGTAGGATCAATATACCTAGGCTACACCCTATTCATAGTGTTAAGTCATATGGGAACAGCAATATCGTTGGTTAATTCCATGGATCAAATGGCTAGTGCGAGTATTTACGTGCCCGACGCAGTAATAATAACCAATGGTACAGGTAATCAATTATACTTGGTAATTTATAATAACGGTCACATAGCAATAAACTTAAGGGAAGTATACATGAACTGTCAGGGTAGTACAATGAAAATAGACCTGAATAATACATACCTAGTCCCAGGTAATTACTTAATTATTCATGAGCAAATACCTTACCAACAATGCAGTGTCAGCAATATCTTTTGTATTGCCAACACAACAATATGCATGGCCTACGAAACAAACACCACACGGTACGTTATTTCGCAGTCTTAATTAACCATTAGTGACTTAAATATTAACTTGAGATTAACCTACTGATGTATTACAGGAATAATACAAGAAGAATAAACAGACAAAAAAGAGGAGACCTAAGTGGGCCGATATACACAATACTAATGATAGTCTTCGTAATAGTAGCCGCAATAATGCTATACAATTACTTCCAATCAAGAACCTCAGTACTAACCACACAGGCGCAGATAAGCATTGTTAATCCGCAATTAGCTGGAAACGTTTACTCAATAACCGTTGAGAACATAGGAACAACACCAGTAACAATAACCTCAATATCAATATACCCACAGAACTCACAAACACCCGTAATAACGCAGACAATAGACACTGAATTAAATCCGGGGCAATCAACGAGTATTGTTGGTACATCATCAACACAATTCATAACTGGTAATAAGTACATAGTCGTTATTGAGGGACACACCGATGGTGGGCAGGAGGTTGCTGCAGAGAGTATAGCCATATCGCAATAAGTTAGTCAAAATAACTATAATAATCCTCGGTTAAAACCACGTTAGTGGCTTATATCTTTAATTGAGAGGTTCTAATTGATGGATAATTACGTAGTTCCAGTCAGCATAGAGGGGTTTACGTTTAAGGTACCTGTTTCCATAACCACTAAGGAAAATACGTACTACTATATAGTGAAGGAGCCGAAGTGCGATACCCAATGCCTAGACCTAAAGAGTAGGGTTATTGAAATCATGAGGCAACGAAACACCACAATACTTGATGCCGTAAATAATGCAATAAGGAACACAAGCAGTAAGCAATTAGTGGAGTCAGTGGTTTATTACTTATTGAGGGATTTAAAGGGGTATGGCCCAATAACGGTACCACTCTCAGACATGAATATTGAGGAAGTTGAGCTCAATAATTGGTTACACCCAATAACTGTTGTACACAGGGATCTTCCAGGGATTAGGTTGGTGACGAATATCAGGTTTAATTCAGAGATTGAGGCTAAGGACTTTATAATGAGTATTAGTAAGAGGGGCTTGCCGAGATCAATCTCATTATTAAAGCCGTACTTGGAGACAATACTTCCTGAAGGGCATAGGTTCACGGGTACTATTGGTGAAATAACCATAGGACCAACATTTAGCATAAGGAAGTTCCCACCACAACCCCTAACCCTTGAAGAACTAATGCTGAAGGAAACCCTCAAGCCCAGTGCGGCTGCCTACCTATGGTTAATTGCCGAGCTTAAGGGCTTCATAATGATTACTGGCCCAATGAGCAGTGGAAAAACAACGCTATTAAGCGCGATAGCCAGCAAGTTACCCACGTACTCAAAGATTGTGACGATAGAGGACACGCCAGAGATACGCTTACCACATCCACACTGGATTAGGATGTTCACTAGGGAGAGCGATGATGAGAAGTCTAGAATAGAAATGTTTGACTTAGTTAAACTAGCCGTGAGGTATAGGCCTGATTACATAATTGTTGGTGAGGTCAGGGGTGAGGAGGTTCATGCATTATTCCAAGCCTCAGCACTTGGACATGGCATGTTAACAACATTCCACGCATCATCACCTGAGGAATTACTGATAAGATTAACAAATCCACCGCTGAATGTCAATCCAGGTAATCTACAGTTATTGACTACGGTTGTATTTACAGCCATAAGAAACGGTAAGAGAATAATCACCAACATAGCCGAACCAGAAATAAATAATGGGGAAATAGAGTTTAAGAATGTATTAACAGGCACAGGTGATATAGATATTGAGAGAAGCATGAAACTAAAGATATTAAGCAAGGCCTATGGAATAGACGTGAAGGAGGAACTAATTAGAAGAGAGAGAATGCTGAGGAGCAATAAGGTTACTGATTACGAGATCGAGGAGGTGATTCAATGGTAATTAGTTTTGATACCCAACAGCATCCGTAATTTCCAAGGAAATTAACCCATATTTTTCATCATTTAGCTTAGATCCAGAACTCATCTTATTATTCTTCCTATTGTTATTATTGCAGTGATTTTATTTCGCATAATAATGTATTACGCATTCAATCTATAAGCATCATAACTAATTAATCAAAGCACCCCTTACTAGACAACTGAGTTGGCTAAGAATGAGACCCAACCCCGTGCTCTGTGTTGTATGGTAAACCAGGGATTTCACCGGCCCATTCTCCAACCGGCAACCCCCTGAACGCGCCCACCCCGACTTAGGGCCGCTCCCTCCCGGGCCTAACCCGGTTCGTCGGGTTCCGTAGCCGATCAACCCTACGGTTGACCGACTACGGCGTGGACGCCCCAGGGGACCGGCTATCATTGAGGTACCGGTGGTCCTTGGCTTACCATACAACACAGAGCACGGGTTTCGGCCTCCGAACCCATCGGCCTGGGTTTTGCCCAGGGGAGGACTGGGTAGGTCCTCCAGGCCTGGTCCCTGTCTTGTTTTTCTTAATGGGGAAATAAATTTTTTCATTGAATATGGGCGGTAGGTTTATTTTGCTGTTTTCGATAATTATTTTGATGAGTAGTTCTGTTGTTGATGAGTTTGTTAGGTCGTTAATTGGTGATGTTAGCGATAGTGCTGTTAAGGAGGTTATTAGGATTAGTTATGCCGTTGCTTCTTTTGTTATTTATGGTATGGCGTCATTAATAAGGGATGGAAAGGGATCTAGGTTTTCTCTTGTTGTTTCATTATCGAAGATATTTAACGCGAGTTTTATGAAGGATATTTTTGAGGTTCTTTTTGCCTCTCAGGGTGATGGTGATGATGTTATTGATGCTGCAGGTATCGTTTCTGAGACATATATGGTTAAGTTTATTTATGGTAATGAGAAAGACCAGGCAAGACCCAGTTTTCTGAAACCCGTTAAGGTTGATCATAGTGTTTATGCAGTTGTTTATAATGATGTTAGGGATTATATTGATGATTTTGAAGGTAAGAATAACGTGGCCTTTGGACTTATTGGTAATGTGATGTCCGTATTACTAACCACAGTAATCATAATGCTGATAATAGGGATGTGCCAGGGCATAAGGAGTGAGGGTTATCCTGACGGTATTAGGGACTTCCTAAATTACGCATTGACGCAGGGCACTCACATGGCCCTTTCTGAATTACTTAGTCATGGATAAGAATTTAACTGGGTATTAATCATGGTATTGCGTGGTTGATGAAGTTATTGAGGCTAGGGATTACGTAACTCAATTAATCAATAAGGGTTGGTTTAAGCATGCCGTTGGTGAACGTGGCGTTAAGCACATAATTACGTTACTAAGATTCGTTGATCTTAATTATAAAGGATGCTCTGTGAATCTTGACTTGGACTTCCTGGTTAATCTACTTGATGATTACTACAATACAGAGGGTAGGATTAGGTATTTCATTAGGGAGTTGATGAGGATTCGGGACTACGATGATGTAGCAAGGCAATTAATAAATGCCTACCCAGTACTACCGCCTGACCTTAGGGAGTTCCTTGATAAGGTGGCGAAATCACTACCCTCGGATGCTGCTCCAGGGACTTTAGTTGAGGAGGCAATAAATGAACTAATGAAGGAGTTAGAGAGTTTTAGGGAGAGATTGATTTCTATTATTAATGTTGCCAAGTCTCAATGCCCTAAAGCTTATAACCAAACCGCCTAATTAATTCTCTACGCTCCTTAATATCGGAATCACCCTCAACACTAAGTGGTGAGTGACCATCAACAACACCAACCACACCCCTCCTTTCAGGAGCTATCTCGGCAACAATAATAGAGAGAGGGTTTGCAGTGGCTGCGTATATATTCACGACCTCGACCACATGTTTCAATGCATTTAATACGTTTATTGGCCATGCGTTTCTTAGGTAGATCACGAACGTGTGACCAGCTGCGATCCTACCACATAAATCTATTGCTAACTTCCTTAATTCATCATCAGTACCTTCATGCCTAATTAACCTCTTACCAGAGGCTTCACAAAAGGCCAATCCAAACTTTATATTAGGTACCGAATTTACCAGGGCTTCATATACATCTTCAAGAGTCTTTATGAAGTGACTATGGCCAACAATTACATTTGTACCCTCCGGAATTGGTACGTCTATTACCTCAAACTTTATACCCTGAGACATTATGATTATTCAAGAGGATACGCTTTAAGCATTACCACCGTGTAGCTTCTCAATGATATAACCTAGCGTATCAAGCATTTCCCTAGGTGTGTAGCCCTTCTTAGTTCTTTTTAGATTTACCTTATTTTCGCCATATATTATCCTCACACTCCTCTTCGTAATGCTTATTGTTATGGTCTTCATTATATCTACATACGGCTCATAGGTAAACCTTTCACCAGAATATACATACCTGCCTAGGAACGTGTAATAATTGGTATCGGTCATCTTAATAACCTTACTAATAATGGGTGAGAAAGCAAATAGTAGTTTCCCGAATCTTTCATCATCAAGTCTCACGTAATCATGCTCATTAATCACTGCAGTTAACATTACACCATTTATTACCTGAGATACAAATAATCCCTTAGGACCTGTAATACTCAGTGCTCTAATACCATGCCCTTTGGTGAAGGACATTAAGCCCGTTAGAATTGCCATCGTCACTTAGCCTCTAGTGGTGTTCCATCCGCTGGACACTTATAGAACACCTTCTTGGCGCATGTTGGGCAGTATATTGCATGGCATTTGGGACATACGTAATAATCATCATACTTAAATATCTTCCTACCACACCTCCAGCACCTACCAATCACTAGGGTCTTAGATACGTACACAACTACGTTTGATCCTTAGTGCTTTTAAAGTCTTACGCCAATACGGGTATTTCCATGGCCATGAACATGAAAATTAGCGTTATTGGTATTGGTATTGTTAATTTTATTGTTGGACTTAGGGTTAAATTGCTCAATAGTGAGGTTAACAGTGCTATGGATAGGCTTATTATGTATGCCGTAAGTAATAAAGGCATTAGTATGGTGTTTACACTGGGTATTGATAGGCCAATTAATGTATAGGAGGCATTTCTTATGATGGAGCTTATGGTTAAAACCACAAACCTGCTTATATACGTAACTCCACCGAATATGAAAGGTAATGAAAAATTAAGTAACTGCAATGGTTTTGCGTTGTAATTAATGTTCGTGATTATGGTTTTTAAATCCAAAAACACCTCAACAAGCCTATCAAGGGCTCTTGATGGAGAACCAAGGTTAGCCACTTCCCTTAAGGCGCTAATTGCGAATTTTATGATCCATGGCTCATGAACATCAACATTATCATTCAATTGATTAATCCTTTGTAAATATGTAGTTAATGACCGTGGGTATGGATTATCTACCACCCTCTCAAACGCAGCGCCTATACTAACTCCTGCCTTAACTATTTCCGATATATCGCGCGTTAAGTCGGGTAATGCCATTATTGAGCTCTTAATGTCATTGATTCTACGCGTCACTAATATGGAAAAGAAAAGTGGCGGTATTACCAGGGACACTGCACCCCTAATTCCAAAATAAATAATGAACGGAACGGTAATAATTACCGATATGCCTAGAACAATGTATGTACTTTTATCATGATTGAGATCCATACGTATTATGTATGGTATTGATTGATGAACTCTCACTATAAGGGCAGGTAGTAATAATGCCATGGCCGGCATTATGTATAGTATTGCGTAGTTCATACCGAGTATTGTCGCAATAATTACGAAGAGTATTAATACGATTAATGATGATACTATTGCTATTACAACATCGATTATTTGCTTTGATAATGCTGACAATTTATTACTCAGTATTGATAAGTACGTGTTTTCAACACTCCTAACGTAAGTGTTTACATCACCACTATAACCCCACACAGATACATAACCGTTTATGAACCTCTGGAACTCAATACTCGGATGAAACCTAGCCCTTAATTGCATGGCGTTTGTTACTGAATTTGTAGTTAATGAGAAAACCTTAATTAATGACCACTCCCTGCCAATCCACTTAAGTCCAACCTTGTTGCTTATTTCAAAGGCATGCGTTATATTACCACCAATGTCGTGTATTATATCTAGCAGGACCACAAAGAATGGTAATTCCCACTCAACACCATCCTTAACAGCATCCACAGAGTAAGTGGCCCAAATAAGCATGAGTACTATGGGTAATGCTGGTATTGGTATTAAAATTAGTGATAGAAATAATGACTTAGTGACCATATAAATAATGAGTGGAGTCGGTATTAGTAAGTACGTAGTCTTTTCCGCAATTGACGACAATTCATTGGTATTCCATGAATATCCACCAACAAGAGCCATCCTATCCAGGTAATTCTTAATCACCTGTCTCAGTGTCCTCACATTATTAAAATCCTCAATACGTCTTATAAGGCACTATTTAATTAACTCTCGAATTACGTTAATAATTAACTGATTTACATTAACCTCGGTATACCTTGTTGGTATTGTGTTGGAGCACGTTATTGACGATACACCAGCCTCAAACATCCTTGAATCGGCCATGTTCAGTAATAGACAGTGCGTTGCGATTGCATGAACCCTAGTCACACCTAGAGACTTTAATATTTTTGTGGCCTCTATTATTGTGCCGCCAGTCGCTATTATATCATCTATTATAAAGACCTCCTTACCAGCAACATCGAGTTCCTTAGGCTTCATTGTGACCTCGCCTGTAACCCTATCACGGAACTTCTCAAGGTAACTAAATGGCGCCCCTAAATACTCACTAACCTTCTCAACTCTCCATAGGGAACCAATGTCAGGGCTTAGCAATACGGCATTGCTAATTCCCCTAAGTCTATCTGCATATAGTTTAAAGGGCTCGATATTAATGCATTGTGCATTATTAATCCTAAAGGCTTCGGGTTTATGAATATCCACGGTAATTATTGTTGAGGCGCCAAGTGATGATAACAATGAGAGAATGGTTTGTAGACTCACAGGTTCACCATCCCTAAATCTCCTATCTTGCCGTGAATATGGTAAGTAAGGTAGAACAACATGAATGCTCTTAATGCCCAAATCATGCGCTGCATGCATTGCGAGCATTACCTGGATTAACCTATTATTTTGCTCAGGATAAGCTCTCTGAATGAGTATTAAGCCGTCATATGTCGTAATATCAATGGGGTATCTAATGTATGATTCACCATCTGGGAATTGCTTTGTCTCAAGGGTCACGTGGATTAGCCCTAGGGCATTTGCTACATCATTACCCACGTCTGAGGACCACGGAAACGATGCAATTAGGTACTTCGCCACGGTTAATTAATTATTTACCTTCTTTTAAGAAATTTATCCTTATGGATCCTCAGGGGGCTGCACCTCATAAAGTCTCCTACCTCTCGATGTTTTCGGCGCTAACCAGTCAATGAGTCTCTTGGGATCGTTCGTTTCAACGATAAAGGTTATGGGCCCCAGTGGACTTTCGTTTTCCTCGGTAACGAAGGTGAGCATACCAGCGTATGCAGCCTGCTTATGTAAATGAAATACTACTCTATTGCCGTCAATTCCCTTCATTAGGACTGACCTAGCGCTGTCCTCAATACCCTGCTCCTTAATTAAATTATGCACCCTAACTAATGACTTAAAACCAATGCCTAAGGCAACGATGTACTTCTTTCCTTCACTTTCCTCAACCCTCAACTCATCATAAATAAACACATTACTCAATGCCCTCTTAACCTTATCCTCATCCTCCGTGGGCCTAACCTCAACCCAAACCTCGGTTCTCACGTTATGACTCAGTACTGAGGTATTTTAAGGATTAGGTGTCATGCACATTAATCTTTAAATATTCAGTTAAAGTTTGGGTTGCGTATGAAGACGCTGTTTTTTGAGGTACTTAATACATTGGTTAGGCTGACCCATTTTGAAACTGAAAGCGCCAGGCTAATTAGGGATGAATTAAACATAAGGATGTCACTTGATGAATTAGCAAGTCAATTCAGGAAGGAGTGGGAGGACAGGTATAATATGTTGATAAGTAAGGGTGTTTACAGGTCATTGAGACAATTAGCTAGGGAAACAATGATATCACTGCTAAGGAAATACTCGCTAAGCCTAAGTCCGGCTGAACTTGATTACTTTGGTAATGCAATATCATCGCTCATAGTTGAAACATCAGAGCTTTATCCTGATGTTATTGAGGCTATAAACGCGTTATCCCAGATGAGCATTTCAATGTATATACTCACGAACCTAGATAACGACGTAGCAAAGAAAATACTCCTTAGGAATAATTTGTTAAGGCATTTTAAGGGAGTTGTTAGTTCAGACTTAACAAAGGTTGGTAAACCTGCGATTAAGATATTTCAAGCAGCACTAAATAGGGCTGGTGTCCCGCCGAGTGACGCACTAATTGTGAGTGGCTTGGTTGAGGATGTTATTGGTGCTAAATTCCTTGACTTGAAGGTAGTGTTTGTGAGGAGAGTTGATGTGCAATTACCCGTTAAGCCATTTTATGAAATAAATACACTAACGCAATTACCAGAAATAATAAGTAAGCTTACCTAAATTAATGACCGCCCTTGGTCCTAACTACCTCATGCCTCCTTTTCTCAATCCTTTCCCTAGCCTTCTTCCTCCACTTATGTACATGAGTCTCCCTCAACCCAACACTCATTAAGCCCCTCATCTTACGACCCGCAGGTGTCAATGCCCTAAATACCCTGCCCTTCTTACGCTTTATCTTAATAGTCTTATGTAATGCAGGTTCTGGTGGTAATACCTCACCTCTAATGACCTTACCCAACCACTCCCTAAGTCTCTGAACATTAATATCCCAAACGGTATCCCTATTAGGATCAACCCTAATGCCTAGTAATCTAGCCTCACTTACCGTTAAACCAACAGCCCTAACCTCACCAATTGAGTAACCCCTACCAACCCTCCACTCACTACCTAAAACACTACCACCACTACTAATTAACCTGGGCTTCTTAACGAGTGGATCCGGCGGTGGTGATATGGACGGTTGTGTTGTTTGCGACATCTCGTACGCGTAACCAACACCCCCCTTTATAAGTATTAATGCCCTTCACGACATTACCTGAGAGAATACTTAATTAACACAGTAGCTCTAGATCTAGGTTGATGTATAGGTTGTTTACGTACATGGCCTTAATACGGTATGTGGAATTCATGCTTATAGTACTTGACCTTGCCTATTTAGGTATACTCAATCCACTGAATAAGTTCCTGATAGCAATACTGATGACCGCAATAGTGTATTCATTACTTGCCGTGTCGAGTTACTCCTTCGTAATAAATATGTGGATAGTATTACTATTAGTATTGGCGATGACCGGCGCAGATGCAACATTGCTTGTTTTAGCTGTGGCAACACCCCCAGTATCAGCCATTGGACTATACACGACTTGCTTCATAAACATTATACTTGATATATTAATAATTGTTATAGTTTTTGAATTAATAAGGAGATAATACAATGAGTTGAATAGGGATTACATAGAGCGTAAGGCGGGGAAGGCCGTGGAATTCCTGATGAAGGTATTCAGTGAGTATAGGAAGCCTGTCGGGAAGGCAATTAAGGAGTTTGGACCACCAGCCAGAGACCACCGCTGGTGCTGGGCTATGGTGATGTGGATATTGAGGAGAGGATGGTTAGGCTCATCATGGGTAAGTCGAAGCTTGAGTTGTGGGGCGGCATAATCGAGAGATTGGAGGGCCTTGGGTTTAGGAGGGTTGATGGAGGGTATGCAATTAGGTACGTGGTTAGGTCCTCTAAGGCCGTTGAGTTGGCTAAGAGAATGCTTGGCGACCTAGTGATTAAGGCGTTGATTGAGGACTTGGCTCAATTACCAGATGCAGAGAAGTTAAGGCGGTTGAACGAATTAATGAATATGAGGGTTAAACCGAGGGGTGGTTCAATGGTTGAGGTTGCGGGGGTAAGGATGAATGTTCACGTGAATAACAACGGCACGGTTGAGCTTAGGGCTTGGCTTAGGGACTATGGGGATGCCGTGAGGATTTTAGAGGTGCTTGAGGACGCAGGCTACGAGACTGGGCTGAGGCTTGATGGTGGCGATTTCGAAATCTATGTGGGCATGTACGAAATCGAGAAGGATAAAGAACTCACCGCCAAAGTCTGCGAAGCCCTGAAGAGAATGCACGAAGAGACAGTCAGCAAGGGTTAAGGAAAAGAGGGCAAGGGCGATAACAAAAGCAATGGCGAGACTAAACTGCCAAGACCCTCGCCCAGGGCCCGCTGGACCCAAATAAAATCCTAAAAATTAAGGAAATAAAATAATTTTTATGATGCCTTTAACGGGATAATCCCCCAATCGACCAACTACAACGGCCTCCACAAGAATTTTTACTTCAGAATTATTAATAATGCCCTCCTTATTAATAATCCTAATCATGTTACCATGAACCTCAACATCGATATTATCCGTTAATGGCTTAACATCAATTATCCTAATGTGAACCAATGATGGGTATATTGGTAGCATTAATTCACGAAATGCGGAAACCTTTATCTCTTTCCGAAGTATTCTTGAGATTGTGGCAATAATCCTATAATCATTAACTAACGCCGTAAATATGGAGAATCCGATAATCAATATTATTATTGATATTATTAAGTCAACAATCTCAAAGGCCATACTCCCTCACCGCATTCCTTATTTTACTCACGGACTCCCTAACGGTTTCTGGAACAACCTTAACATTGAAGAATAATGTCATGAAACTCACATCACCATTCCACCGAGGAACCACCTGAACATGTACATGCGGCGTTAACGATATCCCCACATTAAAGCCATGTGGATTATAAACCCTCCCTAGAATATTAATGAATCTCTTTGTTATCTCCATAAGCTCAATAAGTAGTGACTCACTAATTTCATTAATTGATTGATGCCTAATGGGTGCAATTATTAAATGGCCGTTATTAAATGGATGTGGGTTATGAAGAACTATTATTCTTTCATTTTTCATTATTATCAATTCCTCATTACCCATTAAATCACATATTTCGCAATTCACTAAAATCCCAGGAGGAATAGGAGGATTAATAATTTTTAAGGCTTTTAGCCTTACTTTATTGGTATTTTGATATTCAATTCCCTTGCCAACTCCTTATACCTATTCCTAACCGTAACCTCCGTGACCTGGGCGGCCATGGCGACCTCCTTCTGTGTCCTGACCTCACCCCTTAGCAAGGATGCTATGTAGACCGCAGCGGCAGCGAGCCCAGCTGGGTCCTTACCCGCCGTTAAGCCCTTCCTCTTAGCCTGCTCGAGAATATTAAGCGCCTCCTTAAGTATCTCGCCACTAAGTTTCAACTGTTCGACAATCCTAGGCACATAGAGCTTGGGGTCACTAAGTGGCAACCTAACACCCAACTCCCTAGCAATAAGCCTAAAGCATCTAGCAACCTCCTTCCTACTCGCCCTAGTGTATTGACTAATCTCATCAAGACTCCTGGGCATTCCAATCTTCCTACAGGCCATGTGCAGGCATGCAGCGACAATAGCCTCAACGCTCCTACCCCTGACCAAGCCCTTCGTTAATACTTGTTCATAGACACCCATAGCCTCATCAACGCATGCCTTAGGAATACCTAGCTGAGAGGATATCCTGCTCAACTCATTCATTGCCTGTATTATGTTACGCTCATAGCTCGTCTGAACCCTAACCCTCTGCTGCCACTTCCTATACTTCAAAATCTCAAGCTTCCTCTTAATATCAAGCTCCTTACCACTTGCATCCTTGGTTGCCCAATCAATCGTCGTAGTTAAAGCCTCGCTGGTTAATCTATTAAGTGGACCACCAGCCCTTGCCCTTGTTTCCTTCTCCTCAGCCGTGAATGCCCTCCACTCAGGCCTTAGGTCAATAACGTGTTCAAGAACCACTGAACCACATTTAGCACAAATTACTTGACCATTTTCGTAATCGAAGATGAACGTTGTTGATCCACAGTATGGACACACAAGCTTTTCCTCACCCTCGGATTTGAATTCTATAATTTTACCTGATACTTTCAACTTACTTAATAAATTAGATCCACCCTGCTGATCCTTCCTTTCCTGTTCGGGGTTAGACATAAATATCCCCTATTAAAGCTTTTCGCGTATTGTTTAATTATTTATAAACCTTTCTCTCCATAAAAAGTTATTTATAGCCTTCACGAAGTAACCTCCTAATTCTGGCTAACAAACCATATACCTGCAACTCACCGCTAGACCCCCTAAGTAACCTATAATGATGCTCACCAACTATGTAGATAGCCTTGGGCTTTAGTTCCTCAGGGACCTTTAACTGCGAGGTCGCAGAGGCAACTTCCCTATGGGCTATCTTAATTATATCAAGCGGGTCGGCACCCTCATCCCTTATCAACGACATCGCTTCCTTAACGGCTTTACTGAAATCACCGATAACAGCCTCCGTTATTATTGCCCTAACCCTTGTTGGACTGACCTTACCCAACGCCTTATAAACCGCTTCCTCATCAACTACGCCACCTAACGAAGCCGCTGCCTGTAGTGTGTTTATTGCTTTTCTCATGTCTCCCTGGCTTATGTCCCAGATGGCCTCGAGGGCCTCATCAGTAACCTTAACACCCTCCCTCGAAGCAATATCCCTAAGCCTACCAAGAACAGCATCCTTAGGCAAAGGAGAAAACCTGAATAAGGAGCACCTTGATTGAATTGGTTCGATAATTCCAGATGAGTAATTTGCCAATAAAATGAACCTAACAGATGATGTATACATCTCCATTATCCTCCTAAGGGCTTGCTGAGCGTCTGGCGTCATGTTATCAGCCTCATCAAGTATTATCAACCTAAAGGGAGCTTTCACAGTAGGTATTGTTTTTGCGAATTCCTTAACCTTCTCCCTAATCATTGCAATACCTCTCTCGTCGCTTGCGTTTAGTTCAAGGACATTCTCACGCCAAGCATCACCATAGAGCTCACGGGCTATTGCGAGAGCCATCGTAGTCTTACCAGTACCAGGAGGACCAAAGAACAGCAGGTGAGGTATATTACCATTGGCAAGCATCTCCTTTACTCTAGCTTTAACGTGGTCCTGGTCAATAATGTCATCAATCCTCGAAGGACGATACTTCTCAACCCATAGAGTCTCTTCAGAGGACATTATATTAATCCTTACTTCTTTCCTTAAATAAATTCCTTTGCAGCGTCTGAGACAACGTATTTATTATCCTTAAGTAAGACATATCCCAATCTATTTAGTATTGTTAGTAATTCATATTCCCTATCACTGAGTTTATCAATTTCATTAATCGATATTGGTAATTTACTTAGTAATCTTCTAATGATCTCCTTTGTCGTGACTATCTCCCTATTGGCTGTCTCATCTCTAAGTAGGATAACTCTTCCATTATCTATCAACCTCTTAAGAAGTCTCTTGGATATCACGTCCCTAGTCTCAAGGAATAAATTATCATCTATTGCCCTAAGTAAACCTCCACCTACCTGCTTTGTTTCCGGTGATGACCGAGACTCCCTAACCCCCTGACCACGCAACTCCCTTATCTCCTCCCTAATTAGGTCTAGTTCTCCCTCAATCGATGCAAGACGCTCAAGAACCTCCTTAAGCAGTTTAACACATTCGTTACATGATGAACTCATTACTATAACCACCTAGATCTAATTAATAAGGGCTTTATTTTATAATGATGAGTGTATCTCCACAATATCACCATCAGCAAGAACGTAATTAATACCGACCCTCTTAACACCCAGTGGAAACCTATCAATTCTCCAAACCCTGGCATACCTAAATCCCTCATAAAACCTGCTATGAATCCTCTTGGCTAAATCACCAACAGTAGAACCCCTCTTAAGAACAAAGGGTTTTGGTGAGTATGTATCTGCATCAGGTTCCTTCGTATAAATTCTTATTAAGTCCATGATCTTCAATAACGACTCACCAAGAGCCCTAGAATCAATGGCACAGTTCTTAAGTGACGTCGTTAGTACCGTCACCTCACCACTTAACTTCGCGGTAATGCTCTTTACATAATCATTATCTGCCAGGTCTATCTTATTTATCAATACGAGCGAGGGCTTATACACTATTTCCTTAAATATTGATTCCTCAACATCATCTAGCGTGGCCTCACCATTTATCGTAACCAACGCATTATTTATGCCATAATTAACCAGTAACTTCTTAACGTCCTCTGCAGTACCATTAATCAACCTACCAATAACCTGAACACCGCCTGTTGGCTTTCTCTCTATTGTAACAAATCCCCTGGGCCTAATTATGTATATGCCGTTCTCCCTTAGGATGCTCTTCAAGGCATTGTACTGAACCTCAACATCGCCACTTGCGTCAAGAACCACTATTGCACTATCCGCATTCCTAATCATTGACAGCGCCATGGAATTCACATCAGAATCTACATCCTCAATATTCATTGATGGTAACTTCACCAATTGGAAGTATACATTGTCATGAATAAACATGCCAGGTATCGGCTCAAGAGATGAGAATGGTACATCATCGGGTTCAACCTTAACGTTCGTTAAGCACCTCAATAGGCTTGATTTGCCTGATGATGGTGGACCAACAATCACAACCTGGGCATCACCCTCCTTCTCAACATAGATATTAACCCCACTACCTGATCTCAATGATCTCTCCTTGACCTTCCTCTCCTCTATTTCCCTTCTTAACTGAGCCATCCTCCTCCTGGCCCAGTGAACCAGGTTCTCCGTACCCTTATGTTTAGGCACAGCACTAAGGAACTCCTCAAGCGCCTTCAGCTTCTCCTCAGGTGTCTTGGCCTCCATGACCTTCTCCCACTTCTTCCCAGCCTCAGGTGGTAAGTTAGCAGGCATTACTAGTAATTACCTAGGAAACTATGAGTTAAATAAATTATTTAAACGTCACTAAACATCCTCAATGCCCTTATCCGTGATCCTAAACATGGCGCTGGCCTTGAATGGTAGTCTCGGTGAGTCCAGGACCTCCATCACCTTGACATCCTCCTTTGACTTCCTGAGAAAAAGCCTATGAGTAACAGCGTGGGCAAGCACATTACCGCCAGCCGGTCTCTTAATCTCTATGTAGCCCATGGGTACGTCGAGTACTTGATTCGTGAGAACAACGTAAACATTATACAACTTAGCAATCCTCATCAGCCAATCAAGGATATAATTAAGCCTCTGCTGCCTCTCGGCAAGTCTCTCCCTACCCTTAAACTCAGCCCTGTAAAGGGCTATTATTGAATCAACAACTATAAGCCTAGCATTAGCCTGTTCCACGAGCTTAACAACATCGAACTTAATCCTATCCTCCAGATCCGCGGCATTAATAACCTTGATAACGTATATGTTATCTAAGGTCTCATTGGGGTCCAGGTCAAACCTCTGGGCAATATTAATAATCCTACCTGGTGAGAATGCCTCCTCAGTATCTAAGTAAACGGCCGCACCACCAACACCACCCTTATCCTGACTTAGCTGAACAGTCACTGATAATTGATGACAAAGCTGAGTCTTACCTGTGCCGAACTCACCAGCGAACTCATAGATAGCCTTAGGCTCTAAACCACCCTGCAGTAATTCGTCAATGGCCCTAACATTAGTTCTCAACCTGGTAATACCCTCAAAGCTCTTGGCAATATCAGTAGCCCTTGAAACCCTATTACTACCGAAGACAATATCCCTCGCAGACCTCAGTATTTTCTCAACCCTATCAGGGGTCATGTCTGTCAATTCAATTAGCTCCTCAGGGTTAAAGAGAGCCAGATGCCTCACACTAAGTATTCCCTTGGACTTCAGCAATTGCGCTGTCTTGGGTCCAATACCCTCCAAATCCTCTAAATCCACGCTATTCTGAACCATGCCTCCTCAATAACATAATTCATTGCCAATAATAAATAGGTATTTGTTAAGAATTAAAAATCAAGGTATTTTAACTGAGATTTGTGACAAGCATCGTTAGTCTAATTGGTGATTTATTCCTGGTAGTATTTCCAATAACCATGTTTATTGGTTATATCACTAGGAATAGAATAAAACACCTCCGAATTGGTAATTACCTGCAGTATGTTGTTATGGCCTTAATATTCACCATGGCCTTTTGGGCGGGCAACATCGTAGCCAGTAACTACGTTTTTTACATAATAATTTACTCAATAATTTACGCACTATTCTCCATAGTAACAAGCCTGGTCTTTACCATACCCATTGGTCTTATTTTCAATTCAAGACATGCCCTAGAAATACGTGTGAATAATGATGGCAAAACAGGTATGAGGTTACCATTAATATTATTAACAATTCTAATCATTGGATGGTTACTTGGTTATTACGTGAGGTACAAATCAATTAATTACTATATTAATTACTTAATTACACTTGAGCTACTTATATTGATCCTGGTGATAGGCCTTGACATTGGTTCCTCAATAAACACATCACTCCTTATGCAGGGTTACCTAGGCATAATAATTGCCATAACATCATTACTGGGAAGCTCCATAAGTGGCTTAATACTGCATTATTTAATTAAAATACCGTTAACGGCGTCCCTGGGGATATCGATGGGTATGGGCTGGTACTCATTGGTTGGGCCACTCCTTAGCGTTAAGTTCGGGCCAGCAATTGGCACACTGGCATTCCTAACCAACTTCCTCAGGGAGCAACTAACATACCTACTGGTGCCTTCAATAGTTGTTGCTGGTTTTAGGAATGTAACCCTTGTATCGATTGGCGGCGCTACGTCAATGGACGACACATTACCAATTTATAGGCTTTACATGGGTGAGACGGGCGGTTTTATAGCGTTTGTGAACGGTTTCGTAATAACAATGATACTCCCGGAATTACTGCCGTACGTTATCACACTTTAGGGATTACCTACCCTCATCAATATTTATTATGTCCTTAATCATACTAACCTCCTCCTCCGTAGCTCCAAGTCTCCCCATACCCATATCAACAAGTAGTCTCGCTAATATTATTGCCGTATCTCTAATTGATATTATGCCAACTATCTTTCCATCTTCATCGACTATTGGCAAATGCCTAATACCATGTTTAGCCATTATATGCACGGCCTTTATTAAACTGGCATCCTGCTCAATAACTATTACATCCTTAGTCATAACATCACCAACAGTCAACGTACTAATGTCAATATTACTTGCAACAAGCCTTAATAGGTCCCTCTCGGTAAATACCCCAATGACCCTGCCCTCCTCATCAGTTATTATTATTGAACCAATATTCCTCTCATTCATTATCCTAATTACACTAATTAATGGCTCGTCATCCCTCACGGTTACGGGAACCTCCTTCATCACGTCCCTAACACGCGGTATTGCCATGCATAAGTAAGTGCCTTAGGACCTATATATACTTTTTAGACTATGAAGAGCTTAACCCACCTTAACCCAAGCGTGAATGGTGTGAATAACACACCAGCGCCACTGAAGAATTTCGTATACATCTCATAGAAGTGAAGCCTCAGGCTTTGTACGAAGGCTACGAATCCCTCACCAAGTATTATTATCAAGTTGAATATTATCAGCACGGCTAAGCCGGCCGGCGTGAACAAACCCAGCGATACAGCCCAGGCATAGGTCATTGCCGTAAATACCGCATGCATAATCGCCACTATGCTCAATCTCATAAAGGATATCGTATTGGTTAAACTTGGTATTGCTGCCTCGGCGCTAACCTCAACGGCTAACTGAGCGGCACTAAACCCTGGAACACCCCTGTACTTAGCCCTGAAGTAAAATAGCGAGAACATTAGTATTGCAAGCACGGCAAATGCGGCATACGCCCAATACCACATTAAACCCTCTATTGCATTAAACAATGGATACAGGGGCTTTAATAATGGTGTCTTCTCACCAATCCTTATGACAGGTACGAATCCAGGACCCATTAAGGCGAGCACTAGGAATGTGAAGAAGAAGAATAATGGTACATAAAAGCCTATGGCTAGATCCCTCTCACCACCCCTATGTGCATTAATGGCCTTAAGAATGAAGGCTAATAATAATGATACTATACCAACCATTATCGATACAGCCAGCATTGCATATATTGAGTTGGAAAGTACCTCCAGCGCTGTGCCACTAACGTGAACTAGCCTGAAGAGTGCCGGTAATACCTCTATACCAAATATTGTGCCACTCTCCACAAACGTGAATATTATGGACCATATACCAGCCATCAAGAACACCAAGCCCCACATTGAGTACTTACCGCCAAATATCGACCGTAGAAAGGCATTGGATCCCTTATAACGAGACCTATACAGGGAATAACCGAATAGGGATAGTACTATGCCGTGACCCAGGTCTGGGTACATCCAGCCGTAGAATGCTGGAAATAGTATGAATGTAAGTATTATTGGGCTTATCTCGATGTACTTCGGTACACCGTACATATACGTTATTTTCTTAAACGCATCAACGGGTTTTGGATACTCCTCGAGCGTCGGAGCCTTCTCTGGTTCTATTTCCTTAACATAGGCAACCTTGCTTTCCTTCCTAACCTTAGCATCAATGGCTAATTTACTTAATAGTGATGTTAGCAAGATATCAAACTTACTTGAGAGGCTTTCCTTAACGTAGCCAGCTATCGTTATGACATCACCACTGACCTTATTAATACCCTCAACACCGTATGTGGAGACCTCATTAAACTCCTTCACGAATTCCTCATACTCCTTCTCTAGGTCCTTAAGCCTAGACCTTAGGTCTGTTAATTCCCTACCTGTTAATTCATACGCCGACTTAATATTGGTTAAGTAATCCCTACTTATTTCATAAACCTCCTTTCCAAGTGACCTTACGTCTAAACCCTCAGGAGGCTCTACTAATGTGAGTATTGATAGGTCTGTACCCTCAACATCACGCTTAATGTACATTAATCCCTTAATAGTATCCTCATTTACACCACCTCTAATCATGAATACCCTAATCCTTAACCTACTAAGGCCTTCAAAGGAAATACCTGTCTTCTTCATATAACCTAAGGCTTCATGAACAACCTCCAACTCCCTAATCCTATTCCTGGTATCGTTTACAGAATTCATAATTTGTAACAACCTATCACCGATATCCTTACCCTCAGGAATTGCCGAGTCCATGTATTGCCTAACTATGTTCGTTATTGTGTCTGAAAGATCAATAATTGCATAGGCCCTATCACTAACCTTGGTCAGGAAGTCCCGAAATTCCTGCTCAAGCTTTCCCAACCTACCCTCTAACTCCGCCAACTTACTCTTCATGGAATTCAAATCAATGGTACTGGGTACCTCAAGTGGAGTTGCATTGAATAGTTTATACGTGTTTAATAAGCCCTGCCTAGCCCACTCTGGGTATATCACCAATGCGTAAAACCTTTCTTGAACCTTTATTGGCAACGTCTCTGCGCCGTGGTTAATGACCGCGTTCCTGAATTCATTGAAATCCTCCTCACTTATTGGCACAATATCGACCGAGAAATGCCTTAATTTCTCAATGACGATATCACCAACTGATGATAAAACATCTACAATGCCCCTCAATCTCATGTACTCATTTCTAATGCCCTCAATAGAATCTAGGTACTGCCTTACCCTGGTGAGTAGGTCCTCACCATCCTCAATTATGTACTCAAGAAGTTCATTAAATAGACCGATCTTCACTTCGTGAGGGGTTACAGGCGGTGGTATTGAGTACTGACTTAATATCCTGTTTAACTCCCTGGAAATATCCTCAACCCTCCTAATCCTCTCTGAGTATTTACCGGGTACCTTAGGCGCTGGTATTACCCCGGGCCTAGTTATTGGCATGAAGTAACCAGCATCACCAATATTCATCAGTAGATCGAAGGCGTACTCTGATGGTAATGCAATCTTATACTCAATAAGTCTCGCTATTGGCATTCGAAAGACAAAGGTTAATTGTAGAATTTAAGCATTATTCCTCCAGAGACCTGGTGACGATTACCCACGAAAGTAGCATTTAAAAATTCTGAGTTTTGATAGTAACGTGTCGACGCAGATAAGGACCATTAAGGCCAGGATATACTCAATAAGGAGGGGTTCCATTGGCTACTCAAGGGATGCAATAATCATAGTACCTGGCATCGAGACCGCGATAGATGCGGCCAAGTTCATAAATGCCAAGGTTATTTGGAAATCAAGGACGGGTATTGAGACAATAGGCAATGTGCTTAGGGTGTGGGGTAAGCACGGTCAATTACTTGTTAGGTTTAGGCGAGGATTGCCTGGACAAGCCCTAGGTGATACTGTGGATTTGATACTTAATAGGTAATGGCAATAAATCACGCTGACTTGCAAGGCGGCTTCGTCGGATCAACTATCCTATATCCAAATAACAGGCACATGCCAGTATTCGCTCCATAGTAAACGCATTCCCTGCAATCGTTAGGCCTACCCACAACTATCTTAACACCACTTGGTAATGGAGTTTGGAGCGTAGGTAATGATGGTAATTGAGGCCTCTCGCTAACTGTTGTCTCCACCTGCCTTAATGGCTGTACTTCTATCGCCTCCGTTGTCTGTGGCTTAGTCTCTACCTGTGGAGGCGGAGGCGGTGGAGGCTGAATTGGGGGTGGGGGTGGTGTGCTTGGTGGTTGTGGTGGGGGTGGAGGCGCCACCTGTGCTGGTTGTGGTTGTGGCGGTGCTTGTGGTGGTGATAGGGCGGTCATTACCTCATCCATCACTGTCTGCTTAACGGTATCTGGTGGTGGTAGTTGGCCTTCGTATATCTTCTTACCATTGATTATTAATGCGGGTAGTGATGTCACGCCATCCTGCTTCATTGACTTGACTAGATATATTAGGTTCTGCGGTACCTGGCTTTCGGGCATACTTAATGCATTGAGGGCTGCATCGACAGCCTCAGGCTTTATCCTAATGAATGTGGCATTAACATTTCTCTCACTCCCCTTAAACTTCTCCCTAATCTCCGAAACAACGTTTCTAATAACGTTTTCGTAGTTCTCATCCCTACCGACAACCATATAAAACTTAATCATGACCGGCATATACCTCAATTCTTGATATAAGCCGATATTAATAAATCTTTAGTGTCTAAAATAACATTAATCAGATTAACCACTCGTTACTACTGATATTTTTACACTATTCTTTAATAACCTATTAAGGTAAAGCTTACGCTCGATTGCATTACCATCAGGACGCAATTCATATATTATTTGAGTCTCAAATGCCTTAATACTCATGGGATTGCATATCTTTAGGGATTCGCAAAGCTCCTTAATGAAGCCCTCATTATCAAGTGGCTTACTCACCCTTTGATAATAATTCTCCGCCATCTCCACAACCTTCTGTGGAAGTAGTATTGATGCTTTCCCTGATTCAACGATGTACAACCCATGATAACCAAGCACCATATCCCTCCTAACCCAATCAATACTGACATCCGTTAGGGGGGATACGATTGTGATCTCGAGCACGCAATTCTTAAATTCAGCAATGGATATTGGTGAGAATCTCGGGTCGTAAAATGCAGCGTGCGTTGCGGCTGTCATGGAATCCTCGAGAAGATTCTTTATAGGCCTTATTGTTCCCATGCTCCCCCTGAGAACCCTCTTGATCATGCCATCTGAGTACATAAGTTTCTCTATTGATACGAAGACCCCGAACTTAAGCTCCGCAATCTTAACCAAGTGCGTTGGATCAATATCATACTCAGCCTTAACACCGAGTCTCTCAAGAATCCTAGACCTCAGGTACTTAATGAGGCTTGTGTACTCCTGCTCATTAAGCGGCCTGAATAATTGCATGCGTATAATGCTATAAGTAATGATTTATATGCAGTGCCCTCCCTGATTATTCACGAATTATTAGTAAATTATTGCCAACACAGGAGGTACTGAGCGTACCTAAGACGCCACGTGCAACCTCTAATTCCTTATTTATACGTGCATGGTGACTACCGACCCAATAAACCTTACCACAACCAGTACAAAGCCAGAATTCATTATTCCTAAGTAATACGCTACTTGGTACCTTACCAATAACCGAATCCCTACTGACCCTAACAAGCCCTGAGCCACAGATGGGGCATAGGCTTTTCTCCATGTTTAGCATTAATGGAAAACCAAGAACCAATGATAAGACGGACAACCACTCAACATGCCTAGGCGTACTCAGTAGAAGGCTTAATCGTGACCTCTTCCTAAATAATTCCCTATCCTTAGTAACTAATAAATGATTTACATTAAGTAACTCATTATCACTAAAGTTCGGACTATAGATCACCCTAACACCCAACATCCTCAACCACCTAACAAGCCAACCAAGCATTGAATCGACAAAAACCTCATCATCACTTATGGGCAGGGAAACACAGGTATTAACTCGGGCAATCTCCAAGGCAGATCACTTCACCAAACTCTCTAATTTGTCCCACGGCATTGGACTGCTCTCGTAAAAACCCTCAATAATCGATGGACCCGGCACCACATCCACAACATTACTCAAGTTAATTACCTTGGTAAATCCAGGCACCTTACTCTTAAACCAATTATAAATCTCCTTACTAATATTGACCTTATCCCTCGACCCAGGCCTTAATACGGCATAGTAATTAGTCAGAGAACTAACCATGCTTAATGGTGCCGTGATCAACCTAATCAGGGAAGCATCACTAAGGTTATCTATCCTCACGCCAACCCCAAGCCTAAGTTCAACATTTCTAATCCAACCCCGTGTCCCATAGATCATGAAACTACCCTTACCAAGGTATTCACCAGACGGGGCCTTCTTGGTCACCTGCTCACCCCTAACATAGAATACATCGAGTACTGACAAACCCATGACCCAAGCCCTTGAATAGGCTGCAGCGTACTGCGCCGCCTCGTAAATATCACTATTACTGGCATTATCACTAGGGTTCGAGAGCCGAATAACCACAACCGCAGCACCTGGTATGTCGGCGTGTACGAATATGTCCCAAGGCCTTAAATAATGCCTCACGATTACCTCATTCTGCGCAGCATCCCTACCTGCTATCACCAGCTTACCGCCACTGGTTATGAACCACCTAAACCTTTCAAACCACTCCCTAGCACCATAAATCACACGAATAGACCCCTCCCTAATACTCTCAATTACCTTCTCTCCCTCAGCCCTAAGTTCCTCAATACGCGCCCTAAGTTGGCTCATCACCTCCTCTGCGCTTTTGGCCTTGCGCTCAAGCTCCTTAGCCCTATTGAAGAGATTATTAATTACATCACCAACATCGGTATTCAATGGTATTGACACCGTAATACCATTAATATCAAGAAGCACTACCTTACTTCTCGGATCAAAGCCCTTAACCCTAATTCCCTGGTATTCCATACCCTTGATCAACTCCTGGAACTCATCCTTATACGATGACCAATAATTCCTAAGCACATTAAGTAACTCCTCAATTACGTACTTCCAATTAAGTACTGTCTCCGCCTTAATCCTCAACTCCTCAGAACCCTTCCTAAAACCCTCAATACTCATCATTAATTCATCAATACTCTTCTCAAGTCTCATAATCTCACCAGTAATACTGGCAAGTTTTTTCTCAGACTCCTCCCTAACCTCAATCTCATGGAAATACTCATCAACAGCCTCATTAAATCTCCTAAACTGCTTAATGTTATCGTACTTAATTGATAGGTACTTAATTGGAGTTACTGTTATTGGTGCACCATTACTATAATAAATGGTGGGCTCCAATTCCCCCCTGCCTACGGTATTTACCATGGACCTAATTACTGAGATAACACTATCTAAATTAATGGAATTAACGGGTAATGCACAATCAATCAATGCCCTAGTGCATACCTCATTGGCGATTTCACCACCTAAACCTAAGCCTCTGGCAATTGCCTTACCTATAGTATCATAGCCCTGTAAGGCCTTAACCACACTTTCACGATCATCAGTGGGCTTGACAAAGCTTTGGGGCGGTGGCTTATACTCAAGGCCAATATTTATCACTCTATCCCTACTTCTATATGCCCTTAAGACCCATCTAATTACGTTATCATTACTCATGTAAATGGCGTTCCAGGGCTCCAGTAATTCAATTACCAGATAACCGTCACTAAACACTAACTTAACAATCCTATCAAAATTCAATAACTCAATGCTCCTTAGCCTCATTCCCTCAATCAACCTCCTAAGCGGTGTTACTCCCTCGGCTCCATGCTCAAGGACGTAACTCGTCAATCCAAACCTATGGGAGTTGGCTATTACGAAGTACTTCTCAGACTCCTTCCTAAACCTAAGTAGTAATGAGTTACTCATGGTATAAACCTTATCAATTATTGAATCCCTTAACTCAGTAAGTTCAATTGAGATTGCTAATAGGTCCAGGACATTTAATGACCTCTTCTGATTAGGCATTTACCTTAAGTTTTAAGGAGAGTAGGCATTTAAAAACGATTTACTTCTTCGTAGTGGTCGGCTCTCCCTGTTCCCTTAGTAGTGTGGTTAATTCATTAATTGATTCCTTCAGGGACCTTATCTCCCTTATTAACTCATCAATACCCTCAAACTCAACCTTAAACCTAATACCTCCTGATTGCTCGTAATCCTCATTACTCTCACTAACGCGTTTCCTAACCCTACTTCTTCCATCACCATCCTCATCGCCAGTCAACTCCTGAAGAAGCTCCTCAAGATCCACCTTCCTTTTCCTGCCAAACATATCAATTAGGAAATCTCAAGTAGATTAATAAGGCACTATGATAATTCAGTAATTATGATTGGTATAATCTATGACAATGCATACCTGGAACATAAACCCCCAAGAAGCCACATTGAGAACCCAAGTAGGATTATGACAATCATTAAATCAATAAGCGGTACTGTAACTATGGAGAAGCCCATTAATGATGTTAATGAGTGGTTACTTAAGGTTCATGACCAGGATTACGTGAGGCGAATTGATGAGGCTTGTGATATGGGTTACGTATTCATAGATGCGGATACATACGTTAGCCCAGGTACCTGCAAGGCTGCGAGACTTGCTGTAGGCGCTGTCTTAAAGGGGGTTGATAAGGTGCTAAGTGGTGAGTGGGGTACTGCTTATGCGGTTGTTAGGCCGCCTGGCCATCATGTCGGTCGTAGTGGTAGGGCATTAATGGCACCCACCCAGGGCTTCTGCATATTCAATAATGTAGCCGTCGGTGCCGTTTATGCCTTGGAGCACGGTTTTAATAAGGTGGTTATACTTGATGTTGATGTTCATCATGGAAATGGCACGCAGGAAATATTCTATGAGGATCCAAGGGTTTTGTACGTAAGTCTTCATCAGGACCCATTAACTATTTATCCAGGTACTGGATTCATTGATGATGTTGGTGAGGGGGAGGGCGAGGGTTTTAACGTTAATGTTCCATTACCGCCATTTACGGCGGATGATGCCTACATGAATGCCCTAGATAGGGTTGTATGGCCGATAATTGAGGAGTTCAGGCCGCAATTGATCCTGGTTTCCCTGGGCTTTGATGCGCACATGCTTGATAGTATAGCTAACCTGAGACTGTCCCTTAATACGTATGCCTATGTATTTAGGAGATTGAGGAATATGATTGGTAAAGTTAGGGGTGTTGTCTTCGTGCTTGAAGGTGGTTATAATAGTGATACCCTAAGCAGGGGTTCAAGGCTTTTAATTGATATCATGAGTAATAGGGACGTGGAGATTGATGAGGGGGTGACACAGACTGAGCCAAGGATTATGGCCCGTGTGAACTCCGTTATTAAGGATGTGATCAATACCCAGAGAAATTACTGGCACCTGGCTTAAATGACCTAAATACTTATAATTTACCATAGTTAATGCGTACCTGCGTGATGATGCTGGGCTTGATGATCAGTGATTTAGGTTAATAGCGCTGATCCTAAATCTTTGGCTAATTATTGTGAGTTAGTGATTTATTTCCCTGCACAATGTAAATAACGTGGTGAGGTCTCAATACCTATTAATGATTATGGCGCTTGCCATACTTATGGGTATTGCCTCGGTTTTGTATGCTCAGCAAGTTCAATTACCCATATACATACCTGCCGTCAACGTAAGCATAACCGCATTATCAGCAAACGGCATGCCACTAACGAAGTATGCTACCGTCGGCTTATCATGCGCAGGGTACAATGTAAGTAATATAGGCCTTATGAGCACTGTGATACCAATACCGAGTACAGGCTCAATAACCTGCAGAGCCTATGCCTACTCCTTTGGTGTTTATTCAAGTAAGACCATAGTACTCACCGCAAACGAGAGTGGGGAAGCAATATCAGTGACCTTGGTAGTACCGATCAGTGGTTACTACGTACCAGGCATAGGCTTCATACCAATAGGCACTTTGATAGCAATTGCCGTGGTAATCATAATAGTCATAATACTAATAGTCATCGGCTTAATTGAATATGCTAGGTGGAGGAGAGAAAGACTGGCGAGACTTATAAGGCCACCTAAGTAGGGTTAAGTGACCACTTAGGATGATCTGCGGCATTATATTGAGTGGCGGTTTATCGCGGAGATTTCAGGTACGTGGTGAACCATGGATTGATAAGGCCCTGTATATGGTGGGTAACGAACCAATGATAAGACTCATCTATAACGCCTTGTCACAAATAACCAGTAAAGTTATCATAGCAGTGAACGAGGTTGATAGAGCCTTGAAATATAGATCGATAATACCAAGCGCCGAGTATGTCATTGATGATGAGAAATTCAAGGGACCACTCGCGGGTATTTACTCAGCACTTAATAAGTGTGGTGAGGAGTACGCCGTGGTTGTTCCCAACGACATGCCTTACATAACGCCAAAAGCCCTCGAACCATTAATAAGCGAACTAGGAAATTTTGATGCTACTACCTATGTATACCCAAATGGACATTTAGAGAATGCATTAATGGCGGTCAGGAGAACCGTAACTCTCCAATACATGGACTTACTTGTTAATTACGGTAGATCGAAAATCTTCGACTTAATCAGGGGATTACCAAAGGTACTATTCCTAGATCCATTGATACATGAAATTGAGTTGAAGAATCTCGTAAACGTGAATACACGTAGTGACTTAACGGGCACTTCCATGAGAATTAGCGGGCAGGTAATTAAGAGCGATATTTCAATAATTAGGGAGTACGTAATTAATGACGTAGTGGGTAAAGACCTTAATAAGATAATAGGCTCGCTCTGGTATACATTAATTACAAGTGATCCCTGGCCCGAGTTCAGGCTATATGCTGAGGCAGGTCTTCACTTCCTGGCTGCTCATGTACTGCTTGACTCAGTTAATGAGAATGTTAAGCAGCTCGGTAGGCGCATATTGACCTCATTCGGTGTTGATAAGGCATGAATGTAATAATCATGGCCGGCGGCGCAGGAACTAGACTCTCTAACCCCAATAAGCCGTTGATTGAGGTATGTGGTAAGCCGATTATGATACGCGTCATTGAGGCTGTTAAGGACTTAGGCACTGTATACATTGCAACCACAATTAGGCACCCATCCATTATAGAGTTTGCGAGAGATCAAGGCTATAAAGCCCTAATAACAAGCGGTGAGGGTTACCCTGAGGACTTCCTGGAAGCCCTAAGTAAGGTAGGTGTACCTGCCCTCATAGTTCCTGCTGATATGCCATTTCTAAGTAAGCAGTTTGTTAGGAAGTTCTTGATTATGGCTGCGTATGTCATGGCACCAATGATAACACTCATGTATAGGAAGGGTGAAACACTAGGATTTACGGGAATAAGCCTTGTAAGGAGAATAAAGCTAGACCAAGGCATTATCCCGTGGGTATCACTAGTAATACCAT
>NZ_JBMFVA010000009.1:0-61967 GCF_049966235.1 Vulcanisaeta sp. | reverse complement strand
GAAAGACCATTGAAAAACTTCCTAATGATGTGCGCGAAAGGATCCTCAATAGGATTAATGAATTAGCCAATAATCCGACCTGTGAAAAGGAGCTCAAGGGAAAACTCGGGGGACTATGCCGAGCAAGGGTTGGGGATTACAGAATAATTTACTTGATATCATGAGCAACGCGTAATAAGGATAATCGATGTGAGAAAGCAAGAAAACATTTATGAGAAGTTGTAGGTTACCTCATCCTCAGCACGGCATATCTAATTATTGGATCTGGAATGCTGTATAGCTCGCCGTCCTTAGCCAGGAACCCCATCTTGACAAGGTTATTTAAGTCCCTAGACAGTGTGGCATTCCTCGGTCTCACACCGAGCCTAGCCATTACGTACCTCATGACCTCTTCCTCGCCTCATTACGAAGCATTGAAGCCTTCTCAGCCTTCAACAAGCCCTCCGCCGTTAAGTACTCAACGAAGAACTCCTGGTAATCGCTATAGGCCTCAGCCAACCTACTAATCCTAGCATTAAGTATGTCGAACTTCTCATCAACATAACTCTTTAAATTCTTCTCAAGCCTATCAAAACGCTCATCAACCCTTTCAAACCTTTTATTCATCTCCTCAAATCTTTTATCTACCTCTTCAAACCTTCTATCTATTTCCTCGAATCTCTCATTGATTTGCCCAAACCTCATGTCTATTTCCTTGAACTTACCACCGAGCCAGTAAAGCGTTGTGCCTAGTATCGTGACTATAGTCACTATAGGCCCAATAATGCTAGCGATAAGCGTTGCATCCATGGCATATTGAATGCACTTAGCGTTAATAAATTCTTTTTGCCCTTATATCGACTATGATTATGCAGGCTGCGTCGTAGTGCCTTGTTGCTGTGTTAATAGTCTCTTCAGTATCGGGCTTGTTATTGCATAGGTCACCTTATCCTCAAGGCCCCTTGGCACTAGGTAACCTGGTGATTTGACTACCCTGCCATCAACGGCAATATGCCCATGAGTTACCAACTGCCTTGCCTCATAAATCGTCTTGGCCAAACCCCTCCTATAAACAATGGATTGCAACCTCCTATCCAGTATTGCCCTTACGTCAAGTGATAACACGGCATCAAGCGGTATTTCCTGTTCGGGAATAAAACCAGCCCTAAACAGCCTAGCCTTGAACTCAGTCTCAAGCCTAGCTCTCTGCTCAGTGGGCATTGAGAGCAGTGACCTGGCCCTGTGCTTTATTTCCCTGAGCATGGTCTTCGTAATCCACAGCTCCCTCTTATTCCTAAGGCCGTACTCACCAATCAACCTAAGCTCCTCCTCAAGCAACTGCCTATTCCAAAGTCTCCTCGGCTTACCACCAAGGTACTTCTTCCTTGATCTCTTTGGATCGCCCATTCAACGACATAGGCATAGAACCCTTTTTAAATTTGAGGTTCCTCAGCAGATCATGTAATGCAGGCAATAATGACAAGAAAATTGAGGAGGAGTTTCGGCAGCAAGGAGGTTTTGAGGGGTATAGATCTTGATGTTGATTATGGCGTGATAGCCGCATTACTCGGCCCAAATGGGGCAGGTAAGACGACGTTGATCAGGATATTAACGACAGAGTTGATGCCACATGGTGGTGAGGCCTATGTTGCTGGTTTCGATGTTGTTAGACAAGTCTCTGAGGTTAGGCGTAGAATCGCCGTAATACCCCAGGACGCTAGGCCCATATCCTACATGACTCCCTACGAATTCGTTTACTCATACTTACTACTCCGCGGCCTATCAAGGAGTGATGCTAGAGAGGCGACTCGGAATTCACTTGATGAACTTGGTCTTTGGGAACTTAGGAATACCCCTGTTTATCAATTGTCGGGCGGCATGATGAGGAGGGTTCTCGTAGCTGCAGTGCTTGCCTCAAACGCTGAGGTAGTATTTCTCGATGAACCAACAGTCGGTCTTGACGCAGCGTCTAGGCGCATTGTTTGGAATTCCCTGAGGCGATATAGTAATGGTGGCGCTTCGATATTCCTAACGACTCATTACATCGAGGAGGCTGAGCAGATATCGGATATTGTCCTCCTAATAGATAATGGTCTAGTAATAGCGCGGGGGCGGCCTAGTGAACTCATTGAGAAATTGCCTGGTAAGTACGTTGTTGAGTACCCAGCATCAATGAGTAATGGCTCATGCATTAGGGTTGGCTCTTCATGCTTCTCCTTCGTGAACTCCCTCGATGAGGTCGGCAATGGTGCTCTTAGAGTTTCGCCAAAGTCCCTTGAGCACTATGTCCTAGTTACTATTAAGTCCTGGGGTGAGGAGAGTGAGGAGGGTTAGGGGTGGTTTAAGGCATCAGTTAAGGGCTGTTTTGGTGCTCGCCTGGCTTAATGGGTTGTTGCCGATACTTAGGTCGCCACTGTGGACAATATCGACCCTAGCAACACCAATCTCATTACTCATATTACTCACAGTGCTTTATCGTGGAATTGGTATGATGATGGGCATTGTCGGTGGACTTGTTTGGACAATGCTCTCGAGTGGTACAGCCCTTATCGCTGATTCTGCTTACTATAGACTTGAGCTTAAGTTTCAGCAAATGATTGTGGCAACACCAACAAGTCCACTGGCATATACCATTGGCCTGGCGCTTAGTGAGATTGTCTTTACATTACCTGGTATTGTATTATTCGCAGTGCTATTGGCGCTTAGGGTAGTTATTGATTTATGGGGTGCCCTGGAGATTACCGCATCATTAATACTCCTTTGGTACGCCATTTCCTCCATAGCCTTCTACTCATCAACCCTATTCACATACATTAGGTATATCTGGGCTGTCGTTAGCCTACTGACGCTGGCGCTTGGGGTATTGCCCCCAGTTTACTACCCAGCCACGTACCTAGGCAGTGCCTGGTGGATTGCCTACCTAGTGCCGACATCAACAAGCGCCATGATAATTCAAAACGCAATTGGGATAACCCATTACTCTCTACTACAGGTGGGTGGTGCGTATCTCTCTAGTATTATTTGGTGTGTGATGGGTACCATCCTAACACTGAGGATTGCCAGATGGAGAACTCCATAGGTTATGTGTGGAAGAATTAAAAATTCCCCTGCATAGAACTAAATGATATGAGTAAGAGGAATTACGTGATTGCTAGGTATGAGAAGGATGGTTATGTTTTCGAAATACTTGTCGACCCTGACGCAGCCCTGGACATGAGGCTTGGCAAGTCTATAGGTATTGATAAGGTGTTGATTACAGACACAATATACAAGGACGCGAGGAAGGGCCTTAGGGCGAGTGAGGAGTCGTTAATAAGGGTTTTCAAGACCACAGACCCCAGGAAGGTTGCCGAGTTCATTGTTAAGAACGGCGAGTTACCGCTCACTGCCGACCAGAGGAAGAGACTCATTGAGCAGAAGAGGAAGCAGATCATTGATTGGATCAGTAGGAACTGCATAGACACTAGGACTAGGACTCCAGTACCTCCACAGAGGGTTGAGACCGCAATGCAGCAGGTGGATGTTGCCATAGACCCGTTCAAACCCATTGAGGAGCAGGTAAACGCCATAATAAAGGCTCTGCAAAAGATCCTACCTCTCAAGGTAGCAGTTAGTGTGCTTGAGGTGAGAGCTCCAGCCGAGTATGCGCATAAGGTTAGGGGTACGTTATCGAGGATGGGTAGGGTTGTTAAGGAGAGGTTTGAGGGTGATGGATCACTAGTGATGCAGCTCGAGGTCCCCGCTGGACTTCAGGACACTATTATTGCTAAGGTTAATGAGTTGACTCATGGTTCAGGGGATGTTAAGTTAATGTCAACATCATAGTAATTGAACTAGGATTAAAAATAAAATAGGGTGCCACAGGGTATTTTGATTATGCCTCTCTACGTTAGTGATAGGCAGATAGTGTTGCCGGGGGATGCCATAGCCACTAGGGACTATAATGTTGGTGGTAGTGTTTATTGGGATGGTGATGTAGCTTACTCCGCGGTTGTTGGTCTCATAAACATTAGGAGCGAGAGGGATGTGGAGGTAATACCACTCAGCGGTATTTATAAGCCTAGGGTTGGCGATGTAGTAATTGGTTACGTAGTTGATATAGGGCTCACTGGTTGGGTCATTGATATTAAGTCCCCATACTCAGCATACCTACCTGTCCAGGAAGCTACCCTAAAGCCCATTGACCTAACAACCATTGATTTAAAGAGCCTGCTGGGCATTGGCGATATAGTGCTCGCCAGAATAATAGACTACAACCTAACTAAGGACAACCCAGTAACGTTAACGCTTAAGGAGGCTAGACTTGGTAGGATTGAGAATGGCACACTGGTTGAGATTGACGCCGGCAAGGTGGCCAGGGTAATCGGTAGGAGGGGTTCAATGGTTAGTATATTTAGTGAGGAGCTTAATTGTGACGTCACCGTCGGCCAGAACGGTAGAGTTTGGATTAGGTGTAAAGACCCGGGGGATGAGACATTTATTGCCAGGATCATAAAGTTCATAGAGAGCGAGAGCCACACTAGTGGGTTAACGGATAGGGTCAGGTCAATAGTGACTCAGTATAAGGAGAAGAAGGCGGGCGCTAAGACTCAGGGCTCATCCACATCCTCTTAATCCTCGTCAACTCCTCATCCCTAACCTGCCTCCTCCTCTCACCCTCAGTGAACAAACTCTTCTCATAGTCATTAATAGGCACGTACTCAGGCACTGGGGCTGGTCTCCCATTACTATCGACGTGAACATATGTATAGTATGCCGTACATACATGCCTTGCCTGTCCATACGCACCCTCAGCAATTACATCAAGCATTATCTCCATTGACGCCTTACCAACGTAGGTAATTCCAGCTCTAATTGTGACTATGTCACCAACCCTAATTGGTGCGTAAAACGCTGTTTCATCCACGGAACCCGTCACTGCAGCACCACCTGAGTACCTAGCCGCGAGTAGTCCCGCTATCTCATCAAGCCACGCCAATAATCTACCACCAGACACTAGGTTACCAACGAAGGCATCCGATGGCGTTGCCCAACGACTAGAATCAACGCGCCACCTAAGTCCCCTAGTTGGATCCGTTATGTCGAATCTCTTGAACTTCCTGTCCCCGATTTTCTTCCTTCTCTCCTCATACCTCTTCTTAGCCTCCTCATAGAGCTGCCTCTCATTATCTGCCGGCTCTAGCACATTATTTATTGGCCTTGGAACTCCATACTCATCAACAGCCACGTAGGAGGCAGTTGTCATAGTAACTAATTCCTGCTTACCACCTAGGCTCTCCTTCCATGCCTCTATCCTTACCTCCATTGATGATGCGCCCACATACTCAACCCTTGCCTTAAGTATTACGAATTCTCCAAGCCTGACAGGCCTTATGAAGAAGTGCCTATCTAGGTATGCAAGGACTGCTGGGCCTCTTGAGAATCGCGTGGCGGCTACCGTGCCTATGTTGGCCATCCACTCGAGCATTCGACCGCCGAATAAATTACCCAGGGAATTAATGTCGAAGGGCTGTACTGCCTCGACAAGTACTACCTCCGTCTCCTTAATACTAACCATATTAGTATACTCCTTGATACTCATTAATTTAAGCATAATCATTTAGGAAATAGATAAAATAACCCCTCATTAACTGGCACTGTATGGTAAGGGCATTGTTTGTTGGGAGGTTTCAACCATTGCATAGGGGGCATGAGGAAGTAATTAAGTGGATATTAAGTAGGCATGACGAGTTAGTTATTGCAATTGGATCCGCTAATGAGTCGTTTACGCTTAGGAACCCGTTCACTGTTGGTGAGAGGATTGAAATGCTCCACTCAATGCTTAAGGAGTTAAACCTAATCAATAGGGCCCTCTATTGCGCCGTACCCGATACGAAGGGCGATTCAGCCCTATGGTATGCCTATGTCCGTGAGCAATGCCCATCATTCGACATAGCCTACACGAATGATGAATTCACGAAGTTATGCCTTGAATACGGCGGCATTAAAGTCCTTAATACACCGTTCTTCAATAAGGAGGTTTATAGTGGTACGAGGATTAGGGAGTTGATGGCTGCTGGTGATAGGTCATGGCAGGGTTTCGTGGCCACGGGGGTATTGCCAATCCTGAGCAGGATTAATGCCGAGGATAGAGTTCGGAGAATAGTACAAAAATAAATTTAAGGGGTCTGCTTCATCAATACGGCGTGAGTGAGGAATTCTTTGAGGAGGGTGGTGAGAGGGAACCAACTAGTACATTGAGTGGGGAAGGCGGTGAGGAGACCACTGGTGAGGTTGCTGGTCGAAAGATGTACATGTGCCTCAGATGCGGTAGGGTGTTTTCACTCGAGGACATGATAACACCTGGTGTCCACTGCCCATACTGTGGATATAGAATTATTATTAAAATAAGGTCCTTCCAGACAAAGAGGGTATCACATATTGAGTAGGTTTAGATACCGAATCTTTGTTTCACAGCGTCTATCACGTATAATGCCTCCTCGTAATAACGCCCAGGGGTTCTCGTAGGCTCCGGATCGAGGTAGTTCGAGTACTGACTAAGCTTACCTGGGTCTGTGAGTAACACGGTGGCGAGGAACCAGGTCTTAACGGTATTCCAAACATCATAACCTCCACCACCAGTCATGACCAACCTACCACCAGCATACTTATGCGCCATCTCATGAATAATACTGAGCACCTTGAGGTATGATGCCGTGGTTAGATCAAGTATCCCCAATTCATCACCAGTGTGTGCATCAACACCAAACTGAAGAACCAGGAACTCAGGTGAGTACCTGTCAAGCATTGGCTTTATTACCTCATCAATTACTATTGAGTATAAATCATCACCTGTATGAGGCGGTAATGGTATGTTTACCTTAAGTCCCTTACCAGGGCCTACACCATCCTCATCAATCCAACCAGTGCCTGGGTAGAAGCGGCCGTCATAACCGTGAGTCGATATTAACAAGACATCCTCGTTGTTAAATACCTCCTGCGTGCCATCTGCATGGTGAACATCAACATCAACCACAGCCACACGCCTTACACCATGGTTCCTAAGCCACTTAATGGCTATGGCTATGTCATTATAGACACAGAAACCCGCAGCCTCACCTGGCTTGGCATGGTGGAAACCACCACCTGGGTTGAAACCATGTACATACTTATTGGCGTTAACGAGCTTTGTAACAAGTAATGTACCGCCAACCCTGATGGCCGCTGCCTCATGAACACCCCTAAAGGCTGGCGTATCTCCGTAATCCAAGTAACCCACACCATTAGCACTAGCCTTCTTAACATACTCTATGTAATCCTTAGTATGAACTAGCATTAACTCATCATCAGAGGCAAGCTCAGGCTCCACTAAGTCAACGTAAGTCCCCAATAGGTCGTGCTCCCTGAGCAATTCTATCAATTTCTGCTCCCTATACGGCTTAAAGGGGTGCCATGGCCCGAAATCATAGTTCAAGTACTTATCCGAGTACGAGAGTACAAGTTTCTCCATAATCTAATTATATAGGAATAAAGAATAATTAAGTTTTCTGAATACTTACCCATGGTATTTAATACTTAGGTAAAATCACTGAAGGTGAATCTCAGAAATCTCCACGTCGAAGTAATGCTCAATTAAATTATTATCTATTAAGGCATTCAATAATGCCTGTGATTTATCACTGGCTCTAATGATTAATTTATTTCCATCAACACCTATTAGGAAGCCATGAACCCTAAGTACATTAGATATATTATCAATATCGCCATTAACCTTAACCACAACCTCCAGTGGCTTAGTCTCCTGCCTCTTAATGCTGTGCTCCTTAATTAACTGAATAATTTCACTGGCAATCTCGCGTATTTCTGCATCCCTAGGTATTGAGAGGATTATTGTGGGGTAACTCTCATATGAGAAGTGATTAACGAAATCAGCTGGGTCTGAATCAATGGACCCATAATCATTAACCCTTATTGGCTCTGGGGTACTTATTGACCATTTATCAGAACTTACAAGCATTACTATGAGTTCGGGATTTATTTCATGGATTAAATTATGGAGTTTAATTGAGTACTTGCTCTTGAGGGTTAATGCATCATACCTTACGGGAATTCCCTCATCATCAATTGAGTAGAATGGGTCTTTTCCGCGGATGATGTCCCATGAATTGAAGGGCCATGGATTCACCATAGGTACTATCCTTATTGACCACCTGGAGAGTTGTGAGGCGCTAAATGTTGGTATTGAGTATACGTGGTTTACGCACTTATTAAGCAACATATAGATTAATGCATTGCCTATTCTGTAGTCATTTATTGAGAAGCCCGTCACCAAGAGAACCCGCTTAACCCCACCACCAATTGTTAATACTAGGAAGTCCTTATCTGTTGATGACCCGCATTTAAGTGAATTCATTAGTGAATATACGTACTTAGGCGTAACCACATCCGTAAGTAATGCCTTCAAAGGCTCACCTGTAAATGGCACTTAACTCCGTTAATTCAAGCATTTATAAAAAGTACATCCTTAGAGAACTAATCACTATATTATATGAATTATGCAATTTATGAAGGAATGACTATGCAGAACCGCTCATAAGTTGTGAAATAACCTCCCTAAGTTTACCCGCTATCTCCTTTGTTTGGTTCATGACTGCCTCAGGACTTGTTGAATTAAATGATATTACTGAGGGCTTTGGAACAACGTGAATATGCATGTGCTCCTCAATGCCTGCGCCGGCAACCCTACCAATGTTAATACCCACATCAAAATCCCCATAGTTAATTCCCAGGACCTTTACCAACGCCTTAATAATCACTATTAATAGTGCCGCGCATTCGCTTAGTTCATTCTCGCTTAGGTCAGTAATTGATGAGACATGCCTATTGGGTACTATCATAACATGACCAACATTGTATGGGTACTTATTCATAACAATGAAGCAGTACTTACCCCTGTAAACGACCAATCCGTCATCATTACCATGTAGGTAAGCACACAATACGCACTCCTCACCCTTATTGTTCGTAGACCTTATGTAGGTCCAACGCCACGGTGTAAAGACAACCTCCATCCAATGCATTCATACCCTGAGACTAAATAAATGCTTACCCTGTGGAAAAGGTATTTTACGCCTTAAACGGAGTGTTATGTAATGACTAGGATAATCCATGTTAGGAAATTCATACCACTTAATGTGAACGTTGGTCAGCTAGTTAGGAGTGTGGAGTTTGATGTCGCATTGAATAGGCTTGATGATTCATTAAATAAGGCATTGAGTGAGTTAAGTAGTATTGTTGGATCGCGCAATATTAGGCAGGTTGGCATTAATGTTAGTAATGTGAATCTCGGTAATATAAGCGGAATACTAATAATAGCCTATGCATTGGTTGATGAGGATGACGAGACTCGTGAAGGCAATCATTAAGGGCTTTAAGGGATTGAGCGAGGAATTAACAATTAACTTTAGTGGTAATACCATAATTGTTGGGCGTAGTGGGTCAGGTAAGACGAGCCTAATGGAGGCCCTGACACTCCTAATGCAGAGTAGGGGTGAGGAGTGGCTTGTCCTGGAGGGTAATTACATAGTTATACATGAACCGGAGGATTTGGTCTATGGCCTAGATCTAAACGAGGAGGTGAGGGTTGGTGCTTATTATGAGGTTGATGAGGATGGTGAGAAACTTGGCCGTAGTATCGGCCTTGAATTAAATAGGGGCTCTATAATAGGTTATCATTATAGCTTTAGACTCAGTGATTACTGGGTTCGCCAGGAAATATACCTAGGTAATGATCTCGTGGCCGCCATTGAGAAGGTCGGTAATGAAGGATTAATGAAGTACCCAGTAAATGCTAGGCTTTGCATTACGCCAACCCATGTTATTCATGAGGATGCGTTTATGGTATGTGATGGTGACGTATCGAGAAAGGCATACTCACTGGCATTCATCCTTAGGAACATGCTCAAGAATAAGTTTTACTACCTTGGTGAGGGTAGGGTCTGTTGGTGGAAGAGGGATTATGAAACCACGGTTGATCTACCGAGTAATTCCGTGGGTTCTGACGGTCAATATACCGTACATCAACTCTCAGTGATAGAGACAAGGCCTGAGTATGAGGGTGTGTATAATGAATTAATGGAGTTGGTAAGTGAGCTTGGTATAGAGGGCATTAAGGCTGGTTTTACGGCTCCAAAGAGGATTTCCGGGTATGTTAAGGTGAGAGGTAAGTGGGTCCCCATGTACCATGCCGGTCTTAAGGTGAAGGCATTATTACCAGTAATAGTTCAATTAGCGCTTACACCACCGGGTTCAGTGTTGCTTATTGATAGTATTGACCTAGGGCTTACACCTGATGAATTAAATGTTGTGGTTGATATTGTGAATAGGATTGCCAGTAGGGTTGGTTATCAAGTAATAATGAGTAGTAAGACCGCTCCTACTGTTAATGTAAAGGTTGTGAATATTAGCGAGTAGTCTTTAACCAATTATTGATTGGTACTAGTGGTGATGTTATTGTCACAGTGCCCAATAATAACCAATAAATGGGTAATAATACGATGGCTTTTCCCATGTTCATGCTTTCATTTATAAAATCACGCATTAGGTACAGAACCACAATCTCTGATATTACCATCGCGAGAACTAATTGATAGAGGGAAGCCAGTGCGTATACCTTGGTTATCACCACCATGTAGGTAACAGCGATAAAACCCACTGCGGAAATAAATAGTAATGCCGGTGGTAATGCTATCAATATGTACAGTATTAATACCCTCAATGCATAGTTTAATTGAACGCCTTGCTTAAATATTAGGACGAGGTTTTGGGCATAACCCTTATTCCACCTAATCCTCTGTCTTATGAAGCTAATAATATTCACAGGCGCTAATTCATAAACGTAAGAATCAAGGAGACCCACTGAGTATCCACGACTAGTTAACCTTAACGATAGTAATGCATCCTCAGCCATGCTCTGCGGTATTGAGTCAACAATGTCCCTCCTTATGAAGAGACCCTCCCCGGATAATGGCGTTATCCTCACGGTAGACCTTAGGAATGGTATTATCGCATTATACCAAACTATTGATTCTAGGTACATTAAACCACCAAGCACACTACTCCTGAACCTATACACCCTGGTGCCCACGGCTGCGTAATTCCTCTCAATCATTAGGAGAATGGCATTAAGGACCTGGTCGTTTGGGAATACGTCATCCGCATCGTAAAAGCCAATAATTAAGCCTCCTGCGTATTTCATGGCGGTGTTCATGGCCACGGCCTTAAGCCTACGTCCCGAGTTCTCATTAATTACCATCTTAACATCCAGTGAACTTAGGAACTTCCCCACAGCCTTTAATGCCTCGTTAAGTGTATGGGTATCGTCCCTATCAACAACTATCAAAACCTCAAGAAGGTTTTTAGGGTAGTTCTGTGATGATATACTGTCGAGCGTCTTCTCAATACTTTGCCTTCTCTCCTTATAAACAGGTAATACTATTGAGACCTTTGGTAAACTCTCTACCTGGGTGTTTGTTAATGTTGGTCTCTCGTATGTGTGGATCCTCCTTGAAACGAGGTATTGTATTGCCCATAATGATGTACCAATTATTATTAATATCTCTAGTATTTCAACCGCATCAACCATCATATTATGGGTATCTATATTTAGGTCATTTAAAGCATTTTTACTCACATAATTTTATCACTACAGTGAGGCAATGCAGTATTTAACGAGGTATTACTTACTATGGTTAAAATGAGCATTTTAAATATTCGCAGGATAATAGGCAATTGTGGACCTGAGCATTAGGATTATTCAGGAAAGTGATGAGTATCAGGTAATTATTGAGGGTGATGGAGTAACGAGGATCCTAAAGGCCAGGTCAATTAATGAATTAATGAGCTCATTAAATAATGAGATTAGGGATTTATTAACGACTAGGGAAAGTTCCGATACCCTGAGATCAAGCACATGCACCCTAAGAGGCTGGTATATTAGGCTACCTGTCGCTAAGCTCCTTGAAATAGTCACATTCCTGGTAAGGAATAGGCAGGGTGATGATACGGAGAACCTAATGAAGTACCTGGATTCCCATGGACTTAGTAGATCGAACTATAGAGTAATTATACCAACCCTGTCAGCACTGGGTCTTTGGAAGCAGGGTAGAATAACGAGGGAGGCTGAGGAATTGGGGAAGGCCGTGATTGATGGGACCCAGGAATTACCAAACATACTATATAGGATAGCCACTAGGAATTGTGCGTTGAAGGAGGTTATTGATAGGCTGGCTGAGGGCCTTTCAATTAATGATGCAATAAAGCTCCTAGGCCTTACAAGGAGAGATGAGATTAATTACACGAGTAATTTGTTGGAGATAATAATGAGTAGTGATGAGTTTAAGTGCCTACAGTATTCCAAGACCCTAGAGAATTACTTAAAGAGCGGGGGTTGCTTTATAGCATTAGAACCGCCGAGAAATTGCGTATTGAATCAAGTGATTACGGTATTTAATTACCTAATGAATAGTAAGGGCTTTTATATGATGAGTATTTTGAGTGATGTTGATGTTACAATAAACCTAAACCTAGTTAGTACTCAATTAAGTGATGAGCATGCATTAATCATACAGGGTGGTAAACCCGTTGGTGCCTTAATTGGTGATGTCATAACCACTAATAATAACTATGCACCTAGGGCTAGGGAAGCCGTGGATAGGCTTGAACCAATAGCGACAAGGATAATTAAGGCTAATAACCTTTTATTCAGCATGATAGTGGTGCCCATAGTCATAGGGGATGAGTGCCCTAAGGTAAAGGCCTACGTTATGGTTGGTAATAAAATGGGTGACTGGATCGCGAGAGTTTTTGACCTTCCCTAACCTAGGTCTCCCTAGCATACACACTAACGAGTGATCTAAATCCCATCTTATTATAGAAGTTTATGGCTATTTGATTCTGTGTTGGGAACTCCGCAGTTATTAACTGGGCACCCCTCTCACGGAGCATTGCTATGGCCTTCTCAAGCATCATCTTACCCAACCCCTTACGCCTGTACTCAGGCATTACGTAGAAGTCCACAATGGCGCCCTCAATACTTGGTGAGTAGAATAATCGCTCCCTAATGTCCGCCTTCAGCACACCAACTATCTTCCCCATATCCTCAGCAACAAGTATCAGGTGACCCTTACTATCATGTATTGCGTTTAATAGGTATTCCCTGGCGCGTTCTGCGCAGTCATTCCTCGCGCTAAATAGGGGGTCGAATTCACTATTGAGTCGTTTTAACCTGACCACAAGGTCAATTAAGGTTTCCACGTCACTTTCCCGAGCTTCCCTAAGTGTAACCATACTGGTAACTGAAGAAATTTTACCCCTAAAAATACTTTTATATCAAAAATAAAGATGGGGATTAATGGGTAAGCAACCACCAGTACCATTGATAGTTAATGATAGGAGGAGCGATGGGAGATTACCCAATGAGCATAGACCAGTTAGGATGGAGGTTGGCGTAATAAGTAATGCCGAGGGTAGCGCATTAGTTGCCTATGGAAATACCGTAATCCTCGCTGCAGTTTATGGGCCGAGGGAAGTACCGCAAAAGCACCTTGAATTACCAGACAAGGCCATACTGAGGGTTAGGTACCACATGATCCCATTCAGCACCTCTGAGGGTAGGAAGAGCCCAACGCCATCTAGGAGAGAGATTGAGATTTCCAAGGTCATTAGGACGGCGCTCGAACCCGTAGTTATCCTCGAGAGATTCCCAAGAACCACAATAGATGTGTATATCGAGGTACTCCAGGCCGATGGTAGTACTAGGGTTACTGGAATAACTGCGGCTTCACTGGCGTTGGCAGATGCTGGTATACCCATGAGGGATTTATTGGTTGGTGTATCGGTGGGTAAGGTATCTGGGACAATAATTGTTGATTTGAACCAGCTTGAGGATCAGTATGGTGAGGGTGACATGCCCCTTGCCATAATGTATGGTCGCGGATTAATAACCCTGATGCAGGCAGATGGTGAGTGGACACCCACTGAGGTTAATCAAGCAGTTGAGCTAGCCTTCAAGGCTGCTGAGCAGATATATAGGTTGCAGAAGGACGTACTTAAGAATAAGTATGTCGAACCATCAATGACACTAACCATTTAGTATTAAAAGCCCTTAAGACGAATAAAATTAAAAGGGCTTAAGTAATAGTCCCCTAAATGCTGAGCGTAACTCAGGAGAAAGGTGTTATTCCGAAGCTTAAGCAAGACGTTATGAGGAAAATGATTGAGCAGGGTGTTAGGATTGATAATAGGGGATTGAATGATTATAGAGAATTAAGTATTAGGGTTGGTGTTGTGAGGACCGCCGATGGAAGCTCCCTAGTATCCCTCGGTAATACTAAGGTGATGGCTGGGGTAAAGGTTGAGGTTGGAAAACCCTTCGAAGATACTCCAGATGAGGGCGCATTAATAGTAAACCTGGAAATTGCACCAGCTGCATCCCCAGACATAGAGCCTGGACCACCTGATGAGAATGCCATTGAGATTGCCAGGGTAGTAGATAGGGCAATAAGGCATAGTGGTTTTCTGAATTTTAAGTCATTATCAATAGTAACGGGTAGGCACGCATGGTTCCTTTGGGTTGACATATACGTACTTAACCATGATGGCAACCTAGTGGATGCATCCACAATAGCCGCCATAACCGCATTAATGAATACTGCATTACCTAAGGTAGAGCTTGACCCAGCAGGTAATATATTGAGGATAGACAGGAGCAATAAATCGCCTTTGGCACTTAATGTCGATAAATTACCATTAACAATAACCCACGCCAAGCTAGGGAACTTCCTACTGGTAGACCCAACGCGGGAGGAGGAGGATCTATCCGATGGAATTTACATAACTGGCATAGCTGGGGGTAATGTCGTGGCTATACAAAAGGTTACTGGTGCTTTCACTAAGGATGAGGTGAATTACATGATTAGTAATTCTGTTAATCAATACGTAAAGCTCAAGAACGTGATAACGAGTATTATGGCGAACCCGCAAACGGACCTTAAATTGTGAACTGACCTCCTCCCCGCCCTGAAGGGCGAGGCTTGTCATTTTTTATCAGTCCTCAGCGATTTCGTCATTATTCAGGGCTGCAAACCATCATCACTCAAATAAAAGTATCAAAATTAATTAAAGGGTTTGCGCATTATTAATTGCAGTGGCTAATTCGGGCATTAAGTTTGAGGATTATGTGGCTGAGTTATTGAGTAGACTTGGGTTTAAGGTCATTGGCCGAAGAATAAAGATCACTGTTAATGGTGTGGAGGTTGGGGAGGTAGATATCGTGGCCGAGGATAACTCAGGCAATAAGTATGCTATTGAGGTTAAGTCTGGCAAGGTTGATGTGAGCGCCATTAGGCAGGCATATGTCAATGCCAAGGTATTAAACGCGAAGCCCCTAATTGTGGCTAGGGGCTTTAGTAATGACTCGAGTAAGGCATTGGCCGATGAGTTGGGTGTTTCTGTTATAAATCTTGAGGAGGCCGTTGTACTAACCATTGATGAGTTGAGAACTGTAATTGAAAACGTGATTTATGAAGCCATTGGTGATCTAGTGAATACCGTATTTACACTGGCAGTGAAATCATGTGATGGTAAGACCAGGGACGTAATTAACGCAGTTATTAATTGCAATGATTGGAACTGCGTATGTGATAAATTGGGGGTTAATCCTGATAATTGTGGTTCTCTGATAAGCGATGTAAGGAGAGAGCTGGGGCTTGGCAATTTATCACTGAGTAAGTTGAAAACCGCGATTCGACTATATAACCTGGTATCCCTGTTAGTAAATTCATGCAATAGAGGAAATACTTAAGTAAGACGCTACGAGCCACCGATTAATGAAGATCGACGACCTACTAAAGGAGTATAGGTCGGTGTGGGCTATTGATCACGCAAGGTCATTACTTGAGTGGGACTTGGAGGTCAATATGCCTGTTGAGGGTGCTTCGCCACGTGGTGAAGCACTGGCGCAATTAACCTTGGTCCGCAGGGAGCATTTGCTTAGACTTAGGGACCTTGTTAGTAAGTATGAGGATGCTAAGGACTTGACCGAATTTGAGAGGGGGGTTATCAGGGTTTTGAAGAGAGAGATGAAATACTACACATCAATACCTCCAGAAATCCTTGAGGAGCTTGATAGGACTACTACGAAGGCTGCTGTGGTTTGGAGGGAGGCAAAGAAGGAGACGAACTTCGAGAAGTTTAAACCATACCTATCAAAGATTGTGGAGTTGGAGAGGGTTATTGCCGATAAACTTGGTTATGAGGGCCACCCATACAATGCATTACTGGACTTGTATGAGGAGGGATTTACGGTTAATGATGCTGATAATGTATTCAACACATTACTCCCTAACCTAAAGTCAATACTTGAGAAGGTGCTGAGTGAGGGTAGGTACCCAAGTAAGCACCCGCTTGAGGATGTGCCTTATGATGTTAATGTCATGAAATCAATTAATGAGGAGCTACTTAAGATACTTGAGATGCCCGTGGGTAGTAGGTTCAGGATGGATGTGTCTGCGCACCCATTCACGATAAGCATGGCAATCAATGATGTGAGGATAACCACTAGGTATGAGGGTAAGGACTTTAGGTCAACCATGTTCTCCGTTATTCATGAGAGTGGTCATGCAATGTATGAGTTAATGATTGATCCATCCCTTGAAATGACACCCGTTGGGCGTGGAGTCTCCATGGGTGTTCATGAGAGCCAGTCGAGATTTTGGGAGAATATTATTGGTAGGAGTAGGGAGTTCGTGCATTTAATATACCCGTTACTTAAGGAGAGGTTACCATTTCTCAGGGATTACGGTGAGGAGGACATTTACAGGTACTTCAATATTGTTAGGCCGAGTCTTATTAGGGTTGATGCTGATGAGGTCACTTATAACTTCCACATAGCTCTCCGTTATGAGATTGAGAAGGGTGTGATAGCTGGTAAGCTTGATGTGTCTGACTTACCATCACTATGGAATGACTTCATGGATAAGTACTTAGGGGTTAGGCCGAGGAATGATGCTGAGGGTGTTCTCCAGGATATTCATTGGTCTCAGGGGTCCTTCGGTTACTTCCCAACGTATACATTGGGCAACGTTATTGCTGGTATGATATATGCCAAATTACCTGGGCTTAGGGATAAGGTTGCGGGCAGGAGATTTAATGAGATTAAGGAGTTCCTTAGGGATAGGATTTGTAAGTATGGTGCCATATATCCACCTAAGGAATTGCTCATGATGTCCTTCAATGATACGTATAACCCGACACATCTACTAAATTACTTGCGTGAGAAGTACCTGGGTTAGGAACCCGCTAAAAAGACTGTAACACTTACACAATTTTAAATGCTTCTAGTTATTTTTAATTACTGTGGGGAGGTATTTAACGCCTAGTGAGGCGGTTGGGTGTGTTGAAGACGTTGAGAAGGACGGTTAGGCTGGAAAGTGACCCCCTCAATAGGTGGAAGTACCGCGTTCTTAGAGAGGTTGAGGAATATCAAAGATTAATTGTTAAGGAGATGATAGATGTGATACTTTCTGAAGGCTTACCAACCACTAGGAAGAGGTTGCACGAGAGGTTTTACAATCATTATAAGGAGAAGTACCCCTTCCTACCTTCAAGGGTAATTGAAGGTTCTTACATTGTAGCTGGTAGGATTGTTAAGAGCTTTAGGAAGAGGAGGAGGAAAGGGCTAACGAGGAAGGATAGGCCGGAGTATAGGAGAGTCGTGGTTATTATTCCTAACACGATTAATTGGAGGTTTAATGGAGCGTCAGTTAGCGTTTTAACCCACAAAGGTTGGGTTGAGATACCACTAAGAATAACTAAACAATTTACCCGCTACGTATATGAAGGTTGGAGGGTTTCACAGGAGCTTAAGCTAAGGTTGGTGGGTGGGAAAGTCCTAGTTTGGTTAACATTTGAGAAGGATGTGGAGGTTGAATCGAGGGAGGGTAATTACCTCTCTATTGACGTTAATGAGAATAACGTCACGGTGGCGATTTTTGAGGATTTTAAACTCAGGGAGTTGAGGCGTTATGAGACTGGGTTAGGGAGGATCGTCATAAACTACTCTATAAGAAGAGAAGAAATCATTAAAGGAAACTCAACGAAGGACGAGTTAGTTAAGAAGAAGTTGAGGAAGCTAAGGGAAAGGGAGAGGAAAATTGACGTGTTGAGGAAGACTGTTAAGAGGATAACCGAACTAGCTAGAGATTTGAAGGCTAAGGTTATTGTTGGTAAGTTCTCCTATAAAGCTAAGGAGAAAATGGAGAATAACAAAGGTGCTAGGCTTAGGCATAGGATTCATCAGTGGAGTGTTGTTAAATTCGTGGAAATGTTAAAGACTCAACCTATTGAGGTTGAAGAGGTCTCTGAATCCTATACTTCCTCCATCAACCCATTTAACGGCAAGAAGTTGAAGAAGGGTAAGCAAGTAGTGGAGAAGGTAATCAAGGTTTTTAACCCCTACCTGATGACGGGCACTGCCCACGAGGGTGGGGGTATTAGAGTATTCAAGGTGATTACCAGGTACCTAGAAAGTGGTGAGTTTTTGCTAGAAAGGGATTCCATTGCCCCACTTAACTTGGCAAAAAAGGTGGATGGGAGGGTAGTGGTGTTTCCCTCGACTAGCCCCAATGACCTAAGGGTGACTGTGTATGATCCCTTAAGAGAGGTGCCCGTGGCGGAATTAGAAGCAATTAAAAGCAAGGAAAAGATACACCACGGGTAAACACTTAAAAGTTATTGATTATTATCAATTGAGTATGAGGATTGATCTTGAGGAATTGAAAAGTAAAATAAAGCCTAAGTTAAGGCCAATAATCTGGCGTGACGAAGACAATACACTCCTATTACTAGACCAAAGGAAGTTACCCTTTGAGGAGGTTTACGTGGAGTTGAGGGACCCAGTATCAACGGCTGACGCCATTAAGCAGATGATAATTCGCGGAGCACCAGCGATAGGGATAACCGCAGCCTACGGTATGGTGCTAACCATAGCCCATGGTAATGCATTAACACTTGATGAAGCCCTCAATGAATTAGCGAAGGCTAGGGATATCTTGAATGCAGCAAGACCAACAGCCCATAACTTATTCTGGGCCACGGAAAGAATGCTTAATGTCGCTAGAAATGCCGTGCGTAACGGTAGCGCTAAAAGTGTGAGGGAATTACTTGATGTGATGAAGATGGAGGCTAAGGTCATATTTGATGAGGAGTTCGATGCTGAATTGATGATGGGAATTTACGGACTTGAGAAGGTAAATGATGGGGATACCATATTAACCCAATGCAATGCCGGTGGATTGGCAACTGGTACTGGAATTGGCACAGCTACGGCACCAGTGAGGGTAGCTCATGCATTAGGCATTAAGGTTTCCGTGATAGCACCTGAGACCAGGCCTTGGCTTCAGGGCGCTAGGTTAACTGTTTATGAGTTGATGGTTGATGGAATACCAGTCACGTTGATAACGGATACAGCAGTTGGTTACGTAATGTATAGAGGCATGGTTAATAGTGTGATGGTTGGCGCAGACAGGATACTAAGGTATGGACATGTTTATAATAAGATTGGAACGTTTAAGGAGGCGGTTATTGCACATGAATTGGGCATACCCTTTTACGCAATAGCACCATCATCGACATTCGACCTTAAGAGTAGGGTTGAGGATGTGAAGATTGAGGAGAGGGATCCTGATGAGGTTAGGAAGATTAGAGGTGTGCCAATAGCCCCCGAGAATGTTCCTGTGTTTAACCCAGTATTTGATGTTACGCCTCCTAAGTACGTGACCGCATTAATAACTGAGAAGGGGATTATTTACCCACCCTTCGATAAGAACATACCTAAAGTATTAAGTGTTACTTAACCATTTCAAAGTTATGCCAAGCCTACCTGTGTATTCACGATAAATACTCGCTAATTTACCATACCAACTCGATAAAACACTGGGACTCTCTGGGTAGGCCTCGTATAAGCTCTTAACCTCATTCATATACCTCAACGCAAGCCTTAACTTGGATGCAACGTCAGGTACCCTCATTAAGCGCAGGCCGATCTTCAACTTATCAATAAATGATAACTCCAGTGATCCTCGTTCCGATATTTCCAGAACCTCATCCTCAGTAAGAAGTCTAGCCCTTAAACCCTTGTTTAATTGATCATCAGTAAGCGTTTGAAGCATTAACCTAAATACATCAAGCATTGCCTGCTTTATGCCGTAAGCCCTTAAATACTCAATATTATACCTCCATAATCCCCTTTCTGTGAAGTCACCCTTTTCAAATGCATCTATCACGGTCTTCGAAGCCAACTCCGCCGAGAGGAGGGCAGGCCCTATACCACCACCGTGCACTGGGTTTACCGTAACTGCGGCATCGCCAGCAGCCAGGAAGCCGTTGGCAACGAGTGATGGTAATGGCCTACGTGTTGGTACAATACCGCCGCCCATGTGTATTACCTTTCTACCTCTCGTATATTGGCTATTGGCTAAGTACTTATCATAATTATGCCTAGGGTTTAATCCATTCTCCTCACTTAACTTACCCCATAGACCAAGCCCAATATTCATTGTGTTCGAACTCTTTGGGAATAACCACCAGTAACCGCCAGGTGCTATGTTAGTATCTAGGTATATCTTTATGTACTCAGGCTTCTCAATCTCATAATCAACCTGGATAATCTCCCTATAGGCGTTTGAGACGTCCTCAGGTAGTAATGGCTCGGAAACCCACCATTCACGGGGAAGCCTACTCCTAACAACGGCACCAACGCCACTGGCATCAATGACAACCTTAGCCCTAAAATCCTCAGCAGAACCATCAGGCTTCAACACCCTGACTCCAGAAACTGCTCCATTCTCTATTATTGGCCCCTGAACCTTATGATTATCAAAAATATGAACACCGGCCTTCTCAGCCTCACTGATTAGCCATTGAGCCCACTTCGCCATATCTAACCCAAAGCCCTTACCGAGCACTACGTACTTAATCGATAGATCGGGGCTATATAACTCCGCACCTTCGTACTTTATCGCATATACATCACTCGGTGGTTTAATGCTCATTCGCTCAATGTGGTGAATACCAATGGCATCACCAGTCGTCTTAAAGACCTTATCCCTCCTCTTCATTTCTATTAGGGCTACATTAAGTCCTGCCTTAGCAAGTAAGTATGATGCATAGGAACCCGCTGTACCTGCGCCAACCACAATAACATCGAAATTACCCATACCAGCAACGATGTGCTGGGTAGATTTTAAATATTAAGGGCTTAATAATGATTAATTACTTGATTGGTAATTGTAAAGCCTCACCAGGCTTTAATATAAACACCTTAATGTCAGGAAGCATAGACTCAGCAAGCTCCTTAAACTGCTGTGGATCCTGCTTAATGTCAGGGAATGTATTATAATGTATAGGTATCGCTGCTCTAGGCCTCAGCATTGTTAATGCATAGGCAGCTTGCCTCGGATCCATCGTGAACAAACTACCTATTGGTAGTATGGCAACATCAATCTTAAACAACCTGCCCAGTAAATCCATCTCGCTAAAGAGCCCAGTATCCCCTGCATGGTATATAGTTGCCTCGGGAGCCCTTATTATGAATCCCACGGGCACACCCCTACTTGAGCTATGCAGTGCTGGGGTTACGTAAACCTCAATCTCACTCGTTAACTTTACGGAACCACCAACATTCATGCCTATGGTGTTCTTAACACCCTGCTCGCTGAGATAATTAACGAGTTCGAAAACACCGACTACGGTTGCATTGGTCTTTTTAGCGATATCAATGGTTTCACCTAGGTGATCAAAATGATCATGTGTCACAAGTATATAATCAACGTTTGTTATTTCACTAAGTGTTATGGGTGATAGTGGGTTCGATATCCAGGGATCAATTAGTATTTTCTTACCGCTTAGCATTATTTCGAAGGCCGCATGACCAAGCCATTTAATGTATGATTGCGCACTCATTAGTCCTAATTAATCCATTAATTAAATAAGCTTTACCACAAAAATTACTTCCTTTTAATTGTGAAGGATATCCTAATTGCCCTTGAGTGGGGTGCGTATATCATCACGTCATCGATCGTAATCCCGTACTTACTGGTTACTGTCCTTGTTAATTCATAAATGCTCCTAAAGTGCATTGGGTGTTCTAGGTATACCTTGATACTTATCTCAAATCCTTGGTTTGAATCCTTAACACTGACTCGCGTGTATTTTAATGACTTAGTCTCCAGGTTTTTGAGTGTTTGGTCTACTAATGTCTTTAATTCACGTTGCATTGATGATGACATTAATGATTAGTCAATTGGGCATTATTAAAGATTAATCGCTTGAGGTAGTTATTTCAAGTACTCGGTCAATGATCTACTCATGTACTTATTAACCAACTGCTCAAGCGTATAGGCATTACCTAAATCATCAGGTCTTATGGTAACACCTCCCCTATCACTTATGGGTAGGATACGCCAATCATCACCCCTAAACTTCACAGCAATGTAGGCATCGCCCTTAGCCCTGCGCGCAAACTCCAGCAATTTCTCCACCTTCTCCTCCTCAATCCTTACGGGCCCTCTCTCAGACCTATACTTAACCTCAAGTACTAATACGAATCCAGGTCCCATAGCAACAATGTCCGGAACAAACCTCTTCCTAACACCACCACCTGATGAACACCCCCTCAGAACCGCGAGACCCATATCCCATAGCTTATTTGCCAAAGCCCTTTCATGCGCAGAACCCTTCCTTTTTGATAAGCTCATACTACTCAACCCTAACCTCCCTGGTTAAATCTATGTTGGGGCATAATAATATGCATATTGGGCTTGGAGGATCACCACAGAAGTCGCATTCAGCCTTTGTGGTTATTCTAACATTACTCGTGGAATTACTCTTAATAATATTATTGTATAATTCAGCTAGCTTAATATTGTAAGTAAAGACAAGCCGCGAATGAATAAGCAGGTCAGTGCTATTTATTGAATCACCACGCACTAATACGTATAGGTCTCCCCCTGAGTCTATGTAGTCCATTAACCAGTCAATAACAGCCTTTGGCAAGACCTTGGGTAATACCGCAACCTTGTCATTGATTAACGGGTCAATCAATAATTCACTAGGTATATTAAGGAGGTGTGGCCTTAACCCTATGAATTTCATTAGTGAATCGAGGGTGAAACCAACCACCGTATTTGTGAGACCAACCACGTACCTAAGCCAGGACTCACCAACTCCAGGTCCAAAAATTATGATTGCTTTATCAAACTTACTTAATGAACTTGGAAGCTTGACATTAAGGTTATCATTAATCCTGACAATACCAATGACCTCCTTACCCAACGACCCTAACCTCTTTATAGTGCCAGGACCCACTTCACCCTTTAATTCTACCGCTAACTTATTGGTAAATACTAAATTAGGTATTCGTTTAATGCCCTGGTCAATTATTGGTACTGCCTCTGGGAACATAATTATCAAAGCTCCTCTTCTTCCTTACCACCCTCCTCCTCATATAAAGCCCCTATATCCCTAAGAACGTCATGAATCTTAAAGACAGCATCCCTAACCTGTTGTTCCTTCTTGGCCCCCGTACACACTATCTTACCTGAGCTAAATATTAGTAGCACAACCTTCGGATCGTCCATTCTATAAATGAGGCCGGGGAATTGCTCAGGTTCGTACATTGAATTCTCAAGCATTAGGGCTGATTTCTCAATATCAACCTCGGCATGCAGGTTACCGGAAGCCACAATGTTCTGTACCTGAATTTCCGGGGTGAGTGGTACGTCGGCGCCATGCTCATTAAGCAACCTCACTAATTCCTTAACAGCCCTCTTAAGCTCATTCTCGCTCTTAGCACCCGTACACACCATCTTACCCGTCCTAAAGATTAATGCCGATATCTTTGGTCTCTGTAACCTTAGTATCAAGCCGGGAAATTGCTCAGGATTGTACTCAGCTGCGGGGAGCCTTTCTGCGAGTTTATCTAGGTCCAGGTCAATGCCGAGATTTACCGTAGCGACAATATTCTCAATACGATAAGTGGGATTTGCCATTATTCATGATTTAAAAAAGCACTTAAAAAATCTTTCCGATACAACCATAGGCATAATACCTAAACTCCATGCTTATGGCGAAGAATAGTTTATAAAGGGTGATTAGGGAGGCATTTTGACCTGTATGGGTGGAAAGAAAAAACCAACATTATCACAATTAGCAAAGAGACAGGAAAAGCAAGCCCCAGCAAAACCAACTGCGAAGGGTAAGAAAGCCACTGAGGAGAGACCAACAGTTAGGGCTTCACTTGTTGATCCTAAACTACTTAATGATGTTGAGAAGGAGGTCGTGAGGTGGGAGTACGTTACGCCGTACTTGGTAGCGACTAGGTTTAATACAAAAATAAGCGTCGCCTATCAAATACTGAGGACTCTGGCAAATAAGGGAGCTTTGGTACTTGTTTCTAAGGGTCATAGAACCGAGGTTTACACAACACCTGACAGACTTAAGCAAATAGCTGCGTAGTTAGGTAAATAACGAATCAAGTCTAACCTTAACAAAATCCTTGGGTAATTCCCTCATTCTATTGATAACACCAGGCTCTACAACCTCTATAATACCCAGCTTCCTAAGTGCCCTTAAAACCCCATCCTCAATCCTCATTATATTCTCATTAACACCGCCAAACTGCTTAGCAATGTCAAGCTTTAGTCTTAACTCACCAACGCTCCAGTATTTTGATAAGTACGTCAAAATCGCCATGGCTATTTTATAACCCTCCTCTCTATTCTGGGGTAACTCCTCGTCAATAATCCTCCTAAGCATTGTCATAAAATCCTCCATTGAAATTGTTGAATAATCAGTTGGAATTCTCGTCTCCTCGATACTCACCACGGTATTATCTACCTCCTTAACCTTAGTCTCCATTGTCTCATTCTCAGTATTGCCCTGAACCTCCTTCTGCTCTCTAGCCTCACTTAATCCAGTTTTTTGTGGTGTTTCCTCTCGTTCAACCTCCTTAGAAGATCTTCCTACAACTCCTTTTTCCTCACCACCCTCCGTTGTAACCTGCTTTTCCTCCGGAGCCTTTTCCTTACTAAACGCCTCTAGTATGCTTGAACTCCTGGCATGTCTTTGCCTTGTTTGGCGTTTAGTGGATGTTGTTGGCTTAACGGTCTCACCAGGTACCTCTATGTACATTGGTATTGATAACTTAACATCATTATTGCCGATTCTTATTGTTCCAATTACGTACTCCCCGGATACCTTGAACTTCCTCTCACGAACTAACTCTCTAATGACTAGGTATAGTAGGGCGTTACCGACCTTATTGCTCGATGACCACCTCAATAGATCCTGATAAGTAACTCTCTTGTTCCTCATTATGTACGTACTTAATGACACCTTTAAATCATCAAAGCTAACCACAGAAATCTCTCCGAAAAGAACTCTTTTATACTTACTCTATAAGTATTGCTGTAATGAGTAGGGATATTGATGATATTGACAACATTGTGCTTAAGCCAAGGAGAATACAAATACTGAAATTATTGATTGGTCAGGGTACTATGAGGATATCAGACCTAAGAAAAGTACTAAATGCGCCCACATCATCCATTTACTACGATATTGAGATACTAAGGGCTAATGGCTTTGTTATAAGGGATGGACCCTACGTAAAGATAACGAGCAAGGGAAGAACACTCATTGAGAGGATTGATGAATTATTAAGCCCCAACTCTGATATTAAGAACCCAAGTGCAAAAACCGAGGAGTTAACTGACATATTATTGATGAGACCATTAACAATAAACATGTATAGGCTCGGCCCGAATGCATTATTCATATACTCAATGGTAATTATAGTGCTTGGTTTAGTTACGGCATTCACACAGAATTATGAATTATTACTCCTGGTTTTTGTGGAGAGTATGTACTCTATGCCGATAGATGTGACAATAATTTCAATACTCGCATACCTAGGTATTTCATTATTTATTTATAGGTACTTACTCGGCGGTGAGATTGTGGATCTTAAGTTATTAAGTGGTGTTTTAACATCATTGATACCGATATCGCTATACCCAACTATAATGGCGTTAATAACACCGTGGGTACCACCCTACCCACTCTCAATAATTGACGCATTGCTTAAGGCATTATTACCACTCATTAGCCTAATAATGCTAGCCACGGTACTATCAATGATTTCAGGAAAACCCATGGAATACTCACTACTCTTCGAAACATTATTCCTATTAATACCCTCAGTATTAATATACATAGTATTGTTCAAGTGATCATGAAAATCATAGTATTAAGTAATGTCTATCCCCCTGCCGAGGATTCGTGGCAAACGGCTGAGCTACTCCGTTGGGTTATGAGCAATCACGCTAATGATGGGTACTTACGCATAATCGATGTAGGATCTGGGACGGGTATATTAGCATTAACGGCGTTGAATGAAATAGTTAGTAAGGGAGGCACTGCATGGGTTTTGGCTGCGGATCATGATTACAATGCATCAATGAACACCAGAATAAACCTAGTTAATAATGGTCTTTATCACTACGCTGATGTGATAACAATGAATTTACTAGATGCAATAAGGACACGATTTTGCCTCGACATAGTTGTTAGTAATCCTCCCTACTTACCAGGTAATTGGAATGAGGATTGGAGGATCTTCGGTGGATCTCACGGTAATGATGTGATTAAGCAATTAATACAGCAAATATGTCAGTATAAAGCCTCCATGTTCATACTAACGCAATCCTCACTGTCCAATTGGGAGGAATCAATTGATTACTTAGGAAGATGTGGCTATAAACTGGTAATGATCAAGGCAACTCATTACTTTTTTGAGGACATAATAACAATGGTTTTTAATAAGGTCTAATTTTAATCGAGGTATTATCCAAATTGCTCAATTGCGAGGTTAAGTAATGCCTCCCCAACGTCTGATGCGTATTCAGCTATCCTATAGATACTATCCAGTATTAACCTAGCCGACGCGGCTGCCTGTGTGGTTAGGCTATAATTCGATAGTGAGGAATCCAGTGAATCTACTGTCGTCCGTATTTCATACTTAACAGTATCAATTATGTAATTAACCTCCCTTGCATCTATTTTCTCCGTCATTGCCTTACCAACATTACTCATTATCATGGAGTCCTTACTAAGGAGCTCACTGAATCTCTGCCTAAGCTCCTGCGGCATTATAAGTACGTATTTATCGCCTAGATTTACGACCTCCCGCGCGATCTTAACGGCATGATCAGCAGCCCTCTCGAGCGACTTATTAATTATTGCATACTCAATGATACTCCTTGGGTCCTGAATACCAGATAGGCTTAGGGCATGCTTACTCACCAAGACCCTCTTCAACTGCCTATTTAGGAGCCAGTAGAACTTATCGACCTCATTATCCCTCTCAATAATGTCCATGGCTATTGACTTATCACCGTTCTCCATTGGCGTTCTTAAGTCATCTATCATGCCGACAACCGTCTTACCAAGCTTCACTAATATGTCCCTAATGTTTATATCAGGTACATTAACGAGGTTTTGAATAACTAACGTATTCCTACCCTCCTCAATAATCTCAACTCCGGTTAGCTTCCTCCGGACAATGTCCTTAACCTGCTTCTTCAGGTTTAATGTCGCTATGTCAAAATTAAGCCTAAATATGTCATAACCAGATAGGTAATGAGCAAGTAATATCCTCTCGAGATGATCAATGTTTGATAGGTCCTGGGTCACGTTTATCGATGATTCGAGTAATGGCGCCTTAACCATCTTCTTGGGCACAACAAGCAATGAGAGGTCTGGCTGCGGTATTACCAGAACCTCATCACCAGGTTTAAGATCAACTTGCCTAGTCCACTCCTTCGGTAGTGAAACTATTAAGGTTGCGCCACCAGTTAGTTGAACCCTCCTGGTTTCTGGCTCAAATTTCACTATAGACATCACGACCTAATAATTAGACCCCTATAAATACCTTATCCTAATAAATCAATAATTATTAATACCATGATTTTTAGAGGTGAAATATTTATTTATTATTCATAACTATTCTATTGAAACCTCCGTCTCAGCTATACTACCTAATTTAGGTATAATTATCTGTAACACGCCGTCCTTATACGCTGCCTTAGCACCATCAACCTTAAACCTCACACCAAGCTCAACCTTCCTATAAATCCTAAAATTACTCAGTCTCTCTACCCTAGCGACTTTACCGATGGTTGGCAACGACTGTGGCTCAGCCATGATCTCCACGTAGTTATTACCCACCCTAACCTTAATACTCTCCTTCTTAACACCAGGTAGGTCGGCAAGTATTATTATTGAATCACCATTGTCAAAAACATCCACAGGAGGCTCCCTAGTCACTAGCCTTGGGTCAACAACAGTGGCCAACTTACTAATTAGCTCATTTACTCCAGCCTCCACCTTGTTTATACCCACCGCGATGTCTGTGGTATTCTGCTCCATCGTCATAAGAAAACACTAATTACGATTAATAATTACCCAAACACATTAATTAAATGGTACTCCATAAATTACACATGAATAATACGAAGATTCACGTATGCAAACTCGTACTAAGCACTTAAGGAAATTAAGGAAAATTAAATAACCAATAACTCCTTGATTAAGTTCCCTGTAGCGAACCTATCAGGTAAGAACGGCTTCATAATCGGATCAATTACACCATTAACTATGTAATTAGCCAACAACTCAGCTGCATATGGACCAAGCATGAATCCATGACCTGAGAAACCAGACAATACATAGACACCCTCAGGCCATGTACTTGACCTACCCATCACGTGGCTATGATCAGGCGTCATTTCATAGTAACCAGACCATATCCTCATGATCCTTATCCTACCGAGACTCGGTATTAACTTCACAGTTTCCCTAGCCCAGGCGGTTAACCAAGTGAATGTGTTTCCGTAAGGTAGGAAGCCCTCACCACCATCAAGCTCTATACTACCCAGTATCTCACCCCTCATTGTTTGACCGAGATATAGGTTTGTCTCAGCATCTATTATGTAGGTATTAATTATAGGCTTCACAGATTCCGTAATCCCTATCTCCCTCCTAACGGGCTTTATTGGAATATCAATATTGAGTGTCTTCTTCATGATCTCGCCAGTCCACGCCCCCGCAGTAAATACTACGTTTTTTGTCTTAACGAAAACGTCATTACTTGAGACACTAACTACCTTACCATTCTCTACACCAACACCCTTAACCTCTGAGTACTCAAAAACCTTAACTCCAAGGTCAAGCGCCCTCTCGTAATAACCCATCACTAGATAGTCATGGTGAAAGGCACCGTCCTGAGGACCAAAGACGGCGCCTACCATGCCCTGCGTGTTTATGTATGGGAACCTATCCCTTAATTCCTCAACCGTGAGTATTTGAACAGGTATGCCTAGGGGTTTCCATAACTGTTCATTGAGTTTTTCGTAATTATTAATAACCTCCCTACGTCTAGTAAGCCATAGGTAACCTGATCTTTCAAAAACACCATTCCAACCAAGCTCACCACTGAGGGACTCCAACTTCCTAATTGCCCTTATTGCGAACTCAGTATTCTCCCTATTCCCAAAGTGAACCCTGTACCTGCCGGCATTCCTTGTGGAGCTTCCTGAACCAACATAACTTTTCTCAAGAACGACAACAGAGAATCCTCTACGTGCTAAGTAATAGGCAACTGCTAAACCAACAATGCCTGCGCCAATTACCACGGCATCCGCGGTTAATGATATTAAACCACGACCCTCACTCATCACTCACCACCCGCAAGGGTAGCCATTGGTATTGACGCCTCGGGAAACCTAATCCTTGGTAAACCAAATTCGCTGGGTTTCTTTTGGTAAATGAAGCTGAGTATTAAGTTCGTATTAATTAGGCAGAGCTTACCCTGGCAGGGACCAGTGCCTAGACCAACAACCCTCTTTATTCTCTCCATACCTGGTAATCTTAATGACTTATACTCCTCCTCTTCACCATGCAGTACCCTAACCTTAATCTCCTTACCATGCATTAGCACATTGATAGACCTCAACACATCATTTAATGTAACATCCTCACAGAAACATAGGTACTGCCTATTAGCGCTTTTCAGGGCATTTTCAACATCCTCAATTGACCCGGCGGTAGCCCACATGGGCGCGTGGACAACGTTAGGCTCAGCATAATAGCCACTACCCTGAAGCCCCTGCTCAAACCTAAGGATTACGTTATAATACGAGGAATTAGTGGTGACTAAATCCCTCTTAAAATCCACTAACTCCTTATCAAAGGCATCCTTAGTCACTAGGTCCTCCATGGCACCAATGCTTAGTGCAGTCACCCTAGCCTGCCTAACAATTAAGTGCTCTGGTAGTAAACCTCCAGCATCGCCAATCACATAGGCATTACCCAGTCCAAGATCCCCCGTAAAGCCCCTCCTAGGTACAAGACCACCAATTTCAGGTGCATAAACAATAGGCGCGTTTAATTGCGCTGGTAAGTCAATGACAGGCACTCTAACGGCACTTACTAGGACATCAACCACGACCTCCTCTCTCCTCTGCCTCTTAGCCTTCTTACCCCTTATATTCTCAAGGACGAGTCTCAATCCCTCACTTGAATCCTTAGCATCAACTATATTCATGCCAATGAAGGTCTTAATACCAAGCGCATCAACCCTATCCCTATATAAGTCGCTCCTTATGGTGACCGAATTATCACCAAGATATACCTCAATACCTGTTTGAATAAGGTTCATGGCAACCCTGACCGCCCAATCATCACTGCCCCAAACCAAAACCCTCCTCGGCTTAAATCCCCACCACTTAGTAAGCTTAAGCATTGTTAATCCAGTAATCATGCGTGGCGTGTTATTGCCAGGGAAAATCAGCGGAACCTCCCTAAAGCCCTGCGCTAGTATTAGGTACTTGTAATTGAAAGTGTATAACCTGGAGAAGTCCCTGGAATGTCCAATCACGGCATCTTCAAGAAAACCATCAAAGATCACACCAGTAAGTACAGTAACTGAATCACTTATCTCCTTACTTAATTTACCAATGAATTCACTACCACGCCCTAAGTCCTTAATCTCGGTATCATCAATTATTAAGTGCCCACCTAGGTAATGCTCACCCTCAACAATTACAACCTTTAGACCAAGTTTATTCAATTCCTCAGCCACTGAGAGACCAGACAATCCACCACCAATAATTAAAATGTCAGTATTAATATTGACCCTAGACGCCCCTTCAGGAACACTAGGTAATTCATTAATTGAGGACCTATTTAAGGAGTTTCGTACGGTGTTACGGATCAACGACCATAATGATATTAATAACCTATTCCTGGGGAATGATGATGGGCTTGCAAGACCTCTAAATATCGAGGGAACACTGCTAGGCCTGCTCGGCATTACCGGCTTATCATTACATAGGTTGTAATAACCAGATGAGGCCCAATAACCCTCACACCACCACTCACAGCACATGAAACCCCTAGCCTCACCATACCTTGAACTACGCATTACGCCGTAGTTACCATGATTAAGTTCCTCAACAATCCATGGCCGTTTATTCACAGACCATATAGGCATGTAATAATTATAAGTTTTGTCTATTGCGATGGATTACTACCCTTTAATGATGACTTAATGTACTCATCGCACTTACTACGATATAGGCAGTAATTGCATGATTGTGGTAGCTCACCAGCCAATCTCCGCCTAACTAATGGGCAGTGCTTTACGTAATAGTCAGGGTAGCACCTCTTACATATTATTAGGGAATTCCCTATATAGGCTACTTCCCAAAACGTTACGTGCCTTCCACATATACTACATGTGAAACTCACTTTCGCCCACCTCTACTGAACCATTGTCGGCTATTAAGTTATTAAATTAAGTACTACCTATATTAATTTCCCCAATGATGAATTACATGTTTTGTTATGACTAATGTATTTGTTGATTGCCTGAGGATTGATGGGTCAATACGGTGCCCAGGCGATGGAGGATTTAGCGAAGTCATCGTATTTGGCAAGCATGTTAAGCTTAGGAAGGACCACCCAGCCATTGAACTCATGGGTAGGCTTGATGAACTCGAGGCATTGGCCGAGTGGGGTCTTCAGGAAATTGGCAATGATGAGTTTAGGGTTATCGCTGCAATGACAGCTGCATTAAATACGTACCTAGCCACTGGAAATGATGAGTGGCTTAAACCAGTTAGGGAGATAATTAATAAGGCCTGTGAGTTGGACAGTAGGGAGTTGGGTTGGTTCATACCTAGCGACAAAACAGCGGCGTTACTGAATCTCCTTAGGGTTAAGGCTAGGGAGGCAGAGAGGACCGCCGTTAAGCTTCTCGATGATGATTACCTACCTGATAATAAGGTTAGTGAACTCATTGGTATGCTTAATCAATTAAATAAGTATATAGCGCATTTAATATTCTTAAGTAATGTCCATGTATTTAGGAATGTGAATGATAAGATAAGGACGTTATTAAATACGTAATTTCCCTAGGTAGTAACCTTTATATTAATTATCTTAAATTGGAGGGTTAATGAGGTATACCGTCATACTTGCAACAATACTATTCATAGTAACCATTGCAATATTAATTTACTATGCGGTCTTCATGGATAAGGGCCAATTCCTAATTGGCAATACAAATAAGGCCTTGGACGTCCTAATGCTCTCTCTCGTTGTTATTTCAGGAATTATCACGGGCATAGTGTATTTATTTAACTCTAGAGTAGAGAAGAGTGGTGACAATGTTCAAACCCTACAGTATTGAGGAGGGGAAGTTCCTGGTCAAGCTGGCTCGGATGGCCGTTGAGGAATACCTACGTAGTGGTAAGGTTATCCAGGCACCATCAGATACGCCATCAAGACTACTTAAGGATAAGTATGGGGTTTTCACAACAATAGAGATATTCATGGGTAGGGATAGGAGGGGTGAACTTAGGGGTTGTATTGGCTTTCCACAGGCTGTTTATAATACTGTTAATGGGGTAATTAGGAGCGCCATAGCCGCTGCCGTCGAGGATCCAAGGTTTGAACCCATGAGGATTGAGGAGTTGAGTAGAGTAACTTTCGAAGTCTCCATATTAAGTCCACTTGAGTTACTTGAACCTGGTAATCCGAGGAATTACCCTGAGAAGATCATAGTTGGTAGGCATGGTATTGTTATTCAGAAAGGCTACTACTCAGGATTGCTTCTTCCTCAGGTACCTGTTGAGTATTGCTGGGATTCATTAACATTCCTAAATGAGGGCTGTACGAAGGCATTCCTACCCCCTGATTGTTGGTTGGATGAGGATACGTCAGTGCTAATCTACGAGGCTCAAATATTTAAGGAAGTTGAACCTAATGGTGAAGTTGCCGAGAGGAACTTAATGGAGGAGTTGAAAGTATGCAAAAATACTAATCATTAATAAATAATGAAAGAGACATGGAATTAGGCCCCTTCATGGCTGGGTATTTATTAGCATCCTAGCTAAGCAATACCCAATTATTTATATTAAATTTATTATGCATTACCTACGTGGTTCTAAGGGTAAGGGCTGACTTACACACGCACAGTATATATAGTGATGGTAGGGGGGATCCAAGGGACGTAATAAAAAGTGCTTTAGATAGGGGTATAGGCTTATTGTCAATAACGGATCACGACACATTCAAAGGCTCGCTTAAGGCGTTGGAGTTCATAAGGAGTAATGGATTACTTCATAGGAATGATTTCGTCTTTATAGTGGGTAATGAGGTTAGGACTGTTGATGGCGACATACTAGTACTGTGTAGGGAGTATCCTGGCACTGATGATACGCCGAAATTAATACCTGAACTACTTGATTGGGTTTCTGAGAATAATTGCGTAGCAATACCTGCGCATCCTTACGATATACTGAGGCATGGCATTGGGAATAAAGTGCGTATGTTTAAATGGCATGCAATAGAGGTGTTTAATGCTGGTGCATTACCAATATTTAACTGGAGAGCTGCTAAGGCCGCACATGATTTGGGATTACCAGGTCTTGCTAATAGTGATGCTCATGTGCCTGAACTCGTTGGTGTTACGTATACCGTATTTGAACTCGATGATCTAACCGTGGAATCCGCATTTAAGGCATTAGTAAATAACCGTGTTAAACCTATCACGCATTATCCAGGTCCTGAATTAATCCTTAGGAGACTTTCCTGGTCAATTAAGCGTAGATTATGAAACTAACCCTGCGGTTTAAGTGTTTCGTCAATGAACCTCCTAAATAATAACCTGACCAAGCCACTACTAACGGGATCCAGGTATTCATCTGTTGTTAGGACCAGGGAATAATCATTATGCTTGACTAAGTATACGTACTTATTATTACTATAGATGGCTATAAAATCCGTGTTATAATTAATGATTGATTTTATTAACTCCTCATCATCCATACTTAACTCACCCGTATACTCAAGCATATCATTGCCCTTCATAAGGCCTGCGAAGGATGCCTTAAACAATTCCTTAAATTCTGACAGGCTTGATGGGACATAACCCATCTGAACAAAGGGTGGGCTTTGCATTATGCATTGTCTCTCTAATTGATTAATATAATCCCTGAGTTCATTAATCCTCGATATTATTAAATCAGCAGTATCAGCGGAGGTTTGTTTAAGTACCTGGATCAGCTCATTCTCGATACCCCTAATGAGCCTCTCTATCCTCTCCGTATCAGGGGGTCTCTCTGGACTCTGCAGTGGCTTAACCTCAACGGGTCTACTCTCAACGAGTAATGCCCTGGTGCCCTGCCCAGCAGGTACTTCCTGAGGAGTCGATGGGTATTGGGAAATAGGTCTTAAACGTGGTTGGGTTCTTTGCTCCGGCTTGGGTTGTGGAATTACTTGCTCAGGGATTTCGCCCTGACCCTTCTCCCTACGCTTACCTCCAAAATACCCTAGCCTATATAGCACGGCTAGGACTATGGCTATTGCGACTATTATTATTACCACATACATCGCAACTCCTAACTGCAGAACCAACATTGCAGGTAGAGACTAAGGAAAAATTAATAAAATTAATGCCTAATTAGAAATTGACCAAGATCGAGATACCTAGTAATATCTAATAAGTTCCCGATACTTATTACCCGAGGATCCTCATGAGAACCTAGGAAAAATATAACCCTAACACCCGCGTTTAACGCCATCTCAGCATCATACTTAGAATCACCAACCACGGCAACCTCACTCACCTTAAGCCCTAGGGAATGAAGTATCTTCATTAATGGCTCAGGGTCTGGCTTACCCTTATTAACGTCATCCCCAGCCACAATACCATCAATGTAATTATAAAGGCCTGTTACCTCGAGCGCCTTAATAGCGACTCTCCTGGAACTTGAGGTAACAATACCAATGGTGAAACCCTTCTCCTTAAGCATTTTTAGTAATTCGGGCGCGCCATTAATGGCCTTGGCACCCCCTAACAATGATAGGTATATCTCATTCTTAATTTGAAGGGCCTTCTCGGCGTTCTCATCGCCACATAACTTCCTTGCTATGTCTAGAGCTCTTAATCCTATTAATGTATTTACATGATCCATGGTTGGAATAGAAAGTCCAAGGTGCTTACATGTTTCTATCCAAGACAACACATGCAGTGGTATAGTATCTACAAGGGTACCGTCTAGGTCAAATATCACGGCCCTTATTCCCTTAACATCAGTCAGCAAGGTATCGTCATTATTATCCGTAGACCTGTAATTCATCACAAATAACCAATAATACCAAGAATTAAAAGCTTGTCTCACGATTAAAGTATGAGTACCTTATACAATGACGCTAGTATCAGTGACATAAGGCCTGTTATGTAAATTCCATCAAAAACCCCTGCTCCTCCAATCGATACGTAACCCCTCATAGTCCTTATAACCTTCTTAATATTCAGTAAATCGGCGCCGATTAACGTTGATAATGAACCCAAACTATATGAGAAGGCTAGAGGATTTGCATGGAACAGTACTGTGGATATTAGGGTAAGTATTAATGTTAAGAGGACAGGTAATGCCGTTGGTAGTGCAATTCCAATGCCAGGAATCAACCTGGCGCTCTGCCATATTACTATTGATGATATGACCAATGATATTATAAAGGCCATTAAGATTGCCATATCACCAACCAAGTATGTACTTATTAAGTAGACCGATGTCACTACTGGTATTATCGCACCACCAATATTTACCTCAAGAAATAACTTATCAATCCTCTGTATAACTAGCGGCATTGGGAATAGTTTCATGAGATCTATGAATGGGTTAAATGGGACGTAGTAAGTAATTTCAGCAATCACTACGTTGATGTAACTCGTTAATAATGAACCCAACGTTAATGTTAACGCCAATAATGGCTGAATGCCTATACTAACCAGAACTAGGAATAGGAATAGTAATAGGGGTGATATTACCAGGAAACCTATGAATATAAATATACTCACAGGTAATGAAAACCTAATACCAAGCCTTGGTTTTACATCGTATTTAGACGCCATTACCTGCTGATTAGCATCGCTGAGATTAATAAGCGTAACTAACCGGAGGGCTTCACAAGCAATGTATCACCATCAACACCAACAACAATAACCCTCGATCCCCTCCTAACGCTCTCAAGTGCCTTGGCCCTCCAATACTCACCCCTAACCTTAACATAACCAACATCATCCTTATTAATATCATCAACAGCAACCCCAACATCATTAATAGGCCAGTAAAGTCTCTCAGAGATAGGCCTAGTCCTTATTATACCAATGACCTTAGCAGCTATAAAACCACCAAAACCACCGGCAAAGGCAACCAATGTGTAAAGGATTACCCTAGCCTCAACCTGGTTCATGGATATTAACCATGATTGAGGAGTATACGTGGGCTGCAGCAACACAATGCCCAAGGCAGCGAGCACTAAGCCCACAATGAATAAGGCCGCATGCGTGGTAAAACCAGCATGCACGTCAATTGCTATGGCAGCCAAACCTATTATTAATAAAGCCAGACCAAGCCAGTTAATAGGTAGTCCCGTTAATAATGGTAATAACATTAATAATATACCAACACCAGCCAGGTAGTAATGCCTCGTGGCGAACCCAATTATAGCGAGCAATAGTCCTAACCCACTCAGTAAGTCCTGTATTGTAGAGTTAAGAAAAGCCTCATACACCTGATAACCAATACCAGGTTGGTAATAGGTTATTACGGGATTTATTACGTAGTACGTAACCCCATTTATAGTACTACCATTTATCTCGTTGAGCAGGGAATTCACGTCATCAGCTATGAAGTTAATAACTCCGTAATGAAGCGCCTCGCTAGGTCCAAGGTTTGTATTGTAAAACACGCAATCATGGGCGAAGGTTGCATTTCTATCTCTGAACTCAGCAACCTCCACAAAGTACTGACTAATTGCATTGAGTATCTTACTCTCGTTTATGAACTCCTCCTGCCCGGTTATTGGGTTTATCTCAACGGGTTGGCAGGAACCAATTACCGTGCTAGGCGCCATAGCGGCTATCGTGGTTGAAAGCAGGACTAATGTACCTGCCGACCATGAATATGAACCGGCGGGATACACGAAACCTATCACGGGTATACTAGTACTCTCAATACTCGACACAATATTTAGTGCTGCATCTAATTCACCACCGGGTGTCTCGAGAATTATTAGTAATGCCGAGTTCGGTGTCGATTCTGCAAGTTGCATTGCATTTTGTAATTCATCATACGTTACGTCCGTAATTTCACCATTCAGATTAAATACATAGACCTCATGAATTACGTACGTGTTGGAACTGGCAATCAATGTATGCATTAATACTAGTAATAAGGTGGTAATGATTATCAAAGAAATAGATAACTTACGCTTTAACTGCATAATCACCCCTGCTGCGTAACGCCTGAGCCCTCCTGCTTCTTTAGTGTTGCGGCGGCAAGCGCCGATAGTGTGGTGACCTCTAACGAACTTGGCACCACTAGGATCAGGTTATGCTCCTTAGCAACCTCTAGCAATGTGTCAAGCTGCCTAAGGGAAAGTGATATTGCGTTCTTAGCATAGGTATCTGCAGCCTTTAGGTACATTTGTGATGCTTCATAATCTGCCTGGGCAAGAATAACCTTAGCCCTCCTCATTCTCTCAGCCTCCGCCTGAGCGGCCATAGCCCTGATCAGCGTGTCGGGTAGCTTTATGTCCTTAATAGCGACTGCCGTGACCTTAACACCCCAGGGACTCACATGCTCATCGATTATCGAAGCTATCCTCTTGGCAACCTCCTCCCTCTGTGTAAGTAGTGTGTCAAGATCCACCATACCAATGACATCCCTCAAAACAGCGGCTCCTAAAGTAACCGTGGCGCTCCTATAATCAGTTACTGATAGAACAGCCTTAGACGCGTCAATAACCCTCATATAGACTGCGGCATCTATCGTAACCTCAACATTATCCTTAGTTAAAGCCCTCTGGCTTGATAAATCAATTGAGATTACCCTGAGATCCATCGTTATTGGTCTGTCGATTACGGGTATTATGAACACAATTCCAGGTCCATAAATACCCTTGAACTTACCAAGCCTAAGCTTAACAATCCTCTGGTACTCAGGGACTATCCTAATTGAGTACGCGAGTATTGCTATAATTATTATGAGCAGTATTATTGCCAGAACCGCGACCGCTATTAGCGTACCTACCTGAAGTAATAAATGCATGTACATTAAGTAACATTACAAATGAGGTTATTAATAAACCTATTTATTGACCCCAAAAAACAGCAATTCCTCTTAAGATATTAATTTATTAATCTTAAGATAAAGCATTTCGCATATACTTATCCTTCAAGTAATCACCTAGTGCAATAAGTATGAAACCCATAATGATAAGCATCACTCCAAGACCAAATAGGTAAAGGGGGGTTACGTATTGCCCTATGAATACATTAACTACGTAATTATTACCCACGTAGGCGCAGTGGGATCTACCGAAGATCTCAATATTACCGGAGACCATGGGCGTTATAGCTACACCACCCTCGCCAATCGGTATATAATAACCATAGGTTATACTTGATCCATTTGCATAATTTACGTTAATCTCAATTGAAATTAAAAATGACCGTTCCATTGACCTCATCACCTCCTCTATTCTATCACTAACCAATGACTCATTAATGATACCACTTAGAACCCTTATGCATGTTGATGCATTAACGTGATTGTACGAGATTATTGATTCCTGGTGAGAATAATAGATTGGTATTGATGATAGTAATATCAATACAACTCCTAGAAGCATCATTGCTTGGTATCTATTAATCATTTGAAACTCATCAATTCTTAAGCAAATGACACATAAATCCCTTATCCTAATTAGATTCGTACCGCAGTATCTATTTAAATACGTAAAACGATTGGTTTATAAATACATCCTCACCACAAGTCATAATGGCGGATTACCACCGGTATAAGTGGGAAGATATCGAAAGAGGCGTCTTGAAATTGGTCCAGGATATCCTTAAAAGTAATTTCCAACCTGATGCAATAATAGGAATATCTAAGGGCGGTGTTATAATTGCTTCGTTAATATCAGACATGCTTGGAATACCCACTGATTTAATGCAACTATCTCATTGGAACTTTAGTAGGGTTAAGAATAATGTTATTATTAAGTATAGACCAAGTATTGATGTGAGAAATCTCAGGGTATTGTTAATTGATGATGTTAGTGATACAGGTCTAACACTTAATGAGGCTAGGGAGGAGTTGATGAAAGTTGGTGCGAGGGAAGTTAAGACCGCCGTTCTTGATTATAAGGTACTATCGAGTAAGTACGTGCCAGATTACTACGCCTATAAATGGATAACGTGGGTCTACATTATATACCCATGGGAAAACTTCGAGACATTTAAGAGCATTGGTATTAACGAAGCCAAGATAGTGTTTGCTGATTATGAATTAGTGAAAATGCAGGAATTAATGAGAACCTAACCCCTATTCATCCTCAGTATTAGTAGATGAGGCGTATAATTCCATAAGCTTAGGAGCCTCCACCTTCGACACGAGCTTCCTATTCTTAATCTCAGCGGCTATTTGGTCAAGCCTATCATAGAGCGCCCTAACCCTCCTCTCCACGTAATTCATGAAGTAATTAACAGCAACCCTAACAGGCCAGTACTGCGAACCCCTCAGGTAGAAGTGGTTCACAATGTCCTTAGCCCAATAAATACTATGTTCAAACATCTTCTTCATTAACTCAATGTGTTCAGGCATTAGGTTGTACTTGATTATCCAGCCGTCCTTCTCAGCCCTAATGTGATTCATGGGTACATAGAACATGGGCACAACCAAGCTCCTATAGGGCCTTATTCTATCAAGTAGTTCTATCGTCTCCATAACGTCATCCTCCGTCTCCCCAGGTAACCCCACAATCACTGTTAGGGCAGGTATAAGCTTAATATCATGCATCACACCCAATGCTTCCTCAACAACGTCCCACCAATCCTCAATCTTAAACGGCGCAGCCTTGCCAGGCATTATGGCCTTGGCCAACCTCCTTGAACCCGTCTCAAGACCCACCTGGGCGCCCCACCAGTCCTGGTGCTCGTCCTCAATTATCTCCGCAATCTTCGTAGCCAACCTATTATACTTCTTCTCAGCCACTAGGACTGATGCCAGTGTTGTGTGGCTCCAGGCCATTGTTAGGTAGTATCTCTTAACGAGCTGGTGCAGTTTGATCAATTTATCGGGGTTAAGCTCAACGCCTGTGGATCCGTATAATGGCACGTCATCGGAGTGTATTAAACCATGCACAATACCGTACTTGACATGCAGCTTTAACTCCTCCTCAATCTTCTCAAGCGGATACCACCTGAGCGGTCTCAGCGTTACTGAGCAGAAGGCGCAACCCCTCGGACAACCTCTCCCAATCTCGACAAAACCATTAACAGCTGGGTACTTTATTGTTGGTATTTCATCAATACTTGGCACATCATTTACACCAACATATACATAGCGAGGTACAGGCTCATTATTGAGCATTCTCCTCACAAGATCAATCACTAATCTCTCGCCCTCGCCATCAAATACTGTGTCAACACCGAAAAAGTCCATTAGCTCTGGCAAGTATAACCACTGCCATGCTGATGGCCCACCAATCACCACCTTAAGCCCATTCCTGCTCTTGGCATCCATTATGTATGGCCTTATCCTCGCCATAAATCTCCTAAATGAATATGCATTAAGCGATTCTCTACCAACAATGGCTGACCAGGTCGATGATGGTGGATTAAGCCCGAAATAATCATGATGACTAAGCATGAGCATTTTAGCATTTGGTATGTATTTATGCACATGGTCTGGGTCGATTATCGCTGCGTTAATGCCGGCATCAAGTAATGCAGCCTCTATCTTCCTCATACCATAGGGTGCTTGATACGGCCTACCGTACTTATCAACCTTCATCTTAGGCATCGCGATGTACTCATGAATCCACTCACCAAGTTTTCTAAAGGGTCCTACGGTTATAAAAAGAGGTCCCGTTGTTACGAATCCCAGGAACTCCTTACCATGATAATTACTCATCATTGAGCGATCTGTGGTCAAGATAACATCGTACTTTGGTAATACCATTAGTGATAGCAGGGAAATACTTCCTTTAAAAACTTTTACCACTGTTTAAGATTCTCACTTGTATTTTTACCCTGTTAACTTAAGGAATATTAACCTCAACAAAGCATATATAAAATGTGGAAGTAATACAGTTGGTAGAAGTTACGGTCAATGAATTGAATAAAGTCAAAGATCTCATTGAGTGGGCATTTAAGGAACTTGAGGTTCCAAGTAATGACATTATTGTCTATATAACGGACAATCATAATAGGGTAAGGGATGCTCTCGGCCTCGAAAGTGTTACTCACGAGGAATGGCCTGTAAAGTATATGAACACTGATGAACTAACCATAATATCCATAATACCGAGTAAATTACTTCAATTAAAGGATTATGAGGCAAGGATTATGATGTTACGTGAAGTAGCCCTTGTAAAGGTCATGAGAGATCCAACGCTAATTAGCCTGTGGAGTATACCACAGAGTATGAAAGATGATGTGGTGTATAGGATCTCTTTGGCAATGCTTAGGAGAACAGTTGACGTAGTAATAGCTAAATATGAAACACTGATTCAATACTTAATTAATACATTTAATATGAACGATCTAAGGAACGCATTAATAACGTGCAAACCAACAATTGATTGCGCAATAACTGCATTGGCCCTCGACATACCACTTAGTATCGAGCTAGCAGGAAACATGGGCTTGGGAAGATCTCTATGGAATGATGCTATAAAGGGTATAGATAATGACTTTATTAGGAAGTATGATGACTTTAGAGATTTCGTTAGGAATAACTTCAACATCGAGAGTGCGTATAACTACCTATTAATGATGTTTAGGAAATCATAGCTTAGGTAAGTAATTCTTTAGAAAGTCGACAACACCCTTACCACTTGGCTTCTCAAGAATTATCTTAGCCCTCCTCTTAAGTCCGTCAGTAGCGTTAGACACTGCAACTCCATAACCAACTACATTCATCGCATCAATGTCCGTATCGCTATCACCAACGTAAACAACCTCATTACAGGATACACCAATTACACCACATAGGTACTTAATGGCTGTAGCCTTACTTGAATTAATAGGCTGCAGATGCAGTGCATAACCACTATGGGAAACCCTCACCTTACCATCTAAGTTCATTTTCCTCAATTCAGCCTTAACAACCTCCACTAACTCATTAGGATCCCTAGGCGCCCATAGTGTTATGTCGAACTTCCTGTAATTAAATTGATATGTAGGTCTCAAGCCTGGTATTACCTTCATAAGCCTTAACGCAATGTCCCTTAAATTTAGGTCTTCACATAGTTCATGAACTTCACCTCTATAATCCACTAAGCACCCATTCTCCGCAATAAGTGGTGATCCTCTAGGCAATCCTATGTAGCGTGATAGTGCTTGCGTCACTATTAAGGCGTTACCAGTCACGAGACCAACGACATACTTGTTCACAACATCCTGCACTGCTGCAATGGCATCTGGATCAAAAGCCTCCGTATTCCTATCCTTCGTTAAGGTGCCATCAATATCGAGTAACACAAGCCTAATCATCAAGCCTCCTAATTACCAACCCTTAATTTACCTTTGCATAACAATAACCTCCCTAGGCCTAACGGCTTCATCCCACCTGAGGCTCATTAATGCGTTTTCATCATGGTAATAAGTCCAGTTCTTAACCCATTCACCAGTCACTAGGTAAACCACGAATGTTGTAGCCATTAATTCATGCTCATTTAAGGCCCTTATCAGGATTGCCGTTAATAATGTCATGGTTATAGATGATGAAGCAACAATATAAGATAAGAAGTTATACAGTGTAGAGTAGAGGGGTATTGCTAAAATTGCGAGGATTATAAATGGTAAGGTTATTAGAATAATTGGTTCGAATCTCTTCGGCGCCAATTTAAATAGCAATGATGGAGGCCTTTGATAAAGTATGTGGTGAAATATCTCATGCACTAAAACCCTACCAAGTAGGGGCCTTGGCTTTTTCATAAGTTCTGTGGAAACATACACTATGGATACTGGCTTACGAGGTACGTATACGGCGTATGCCCCGAAGAATTCCGTCATAATATCAGATACCATAACCTTTATTGGATCATATCCACAATTAGTTAATGATTTATTTATTTCATTAACAAATAATTGAAAATTAAGATCCCCATTTTCAAATTCGTAGAGAATAAACCTCAATTTATTAATGATATCCTTATATCGAATGATCCAATCAGGCCTTCCCTTCATTATTTCACCATATTTTAACTATAGATACCTATATTTAAACCATAGTAAAATATATCCAACCTGCACCCTACCTTACCTTTTTAAAGACGAGCATGTAATGATAAGGAGAGATATCCCCATAACCCTCCCTAACAAAGCCCTCCCTACTGAAGTACTGCTCAACCTCATCAGGACTTAACTTAAATGGTGGCCCAAAAAACACGTCCTTCTTAAACTCAATAATTAATAACCTACCGCCAGGTTTCAAGATCCTACTCACTTCCCTAACGGCTGCCTCCTTATCCTCAATGTCATGAAACACATTGGACATAAATGCTAAATCAATACTATTGCTTGGTATTGACGCCCTTGTAATGTCCTCATTAAGTATGACCACATTTCCATAGTTACTAAAGTTCCTACGAACCTCATTAATTGCCGCTTCATCAACATCAACACAGTAAAGCCTTGATGCATAGTCCTTAAAGAAGTTACAGTAATAACCACTCCCGCAACCTAGGTCGGCAATCGCCATACCATTACTTACATAGGGCTTTAGGAAGTCGTATGTTTCAAAACCCTCTATATGTCTATGATGGTCGTGATGCCCGTAGTGACCATGATGCTCACCATGCGTTGGCCCCTGCGCCTCAGTTAGTTTACCCTCAATAAAGGCCTTGATTGCATCCTCAACACGTCCCTCAAATATATATATCCTAATGCCCTTCTCAGCAGCCCACCTATAGCCTGGAGGTCCTATTTCGGAGAGTATTACCGTGTTAATTCCACGATCAAGCAAACTCCTCAACATGAACACACCCCTTATCTGCTGTGCATACCTTGCTGGGTTCTCATATCGCTCAATTAATTTGTAGTTGCCATGATCCTCAACCTCAACTATCCAAACTTCATCGCCTTCACCAGGTCCAGATACGAAACCATTACTCACGGATATTGCTATTTTCATAACCGATATCGAACTCGATTACTAATTTAAAAAGGTTACGCGCAATGCCATGAAATAGGTAACAAGTAGGTTTGATTTAAAAACCCCTTGACAATACATTATCGAGAAGTATGTTCTCTCCACAGGTATATGGATATGATAGGGCCATAACAATATTTAGTCCAGAGGGTGAGTTATACCAAGTTAGGTATGCTGGTGAGGCTGTTAAGAGGGGTTGGGCTACCATTGGTATTAAGTGCGTTGATGGTGTTGTGCTTGCTGCAGAGAAGAGAAAGGTAAGTTCCCTAATCGACCTGGGTAGTATTGAGAAGGTTTATATGGTTGATGATCACGTGGGCATAGCAGCATCGGGCTTATTGTCGGACGCCAGGGTACTTATTGAGTATGCTAGGCAGGAGGCCCAGACACATAGGTTGCTCTATGATGAGCCCATAGATGTTGAGTTATTGACCAAGAGGATTAGTGATCTTAAGCAGATGCATACGCAATACGGTGGTGTAAGGCCCTTTGGCGCTGCATTGATTGTTGGTGGTGTTGATAAGCATGGACCAAGGCTATTCCAGACAGACCCAGGCGGTATATACTTCGGCTTCTACGCGGTTGCCATGGGCGCCGAGTCATCGAGGATAACGGAATTCCTCGAGAAGGAGTATAAGTATGACATGGGTGTTAATGATTGTGTAAAACTCGCAATCAGGGCATTAAGCCTAGTCCTTGAGGCACCCGAGCCTGATAGGCTAGAGATAGGAGTTATCGATGTTAAGACCAAGTTATTTAGGAAGTTAACAATAGATGAAGTAAGTAAGTATCTACAGGAGATTAAGGGATCTTCTCAGTCGCAATCCTCATAACAAGCCCTTACAATGCAAGTACCATTAAATTAACCATGAGAATTATGGTGAATGCGGAATTCCCAAGGGTTAGATTCAATTGCATAATGTGTGGTGAGTGCTGTAGGCGTTATTGGATACCTGTGACGCATAGGGATGCGGCTAGGATTACGAAGTATGTAGGCATGAGACCTAGGGATTTCCTGGCATTATTTCCTAAGGACATGGCTGCTGATTGGGATGAACCAGTAATAAGGCTTAGGGATGGTGAGTACTACCTCGTGCTTAAGAAGAGGCTTGATGGCACGTGCATATTCAATAAGTGGATCGATGATAAACTAATTTGCTCAATACACCCCGTTAAGCCTAACGTGTGTAGGTACTACCCATTCATCTATTGGCTTGATGGTAATATTGTAAAGTTCGAGGTTTACGATAAAGCACTTGGGTATTGCCCTGGCATTGGTAAGGGAGGCTATGCTAATTTCAGGGTTGAAATATCATCAATAGACGATGCAGTAAAGGCTAAGAAAGAGTTCAAGGAGGTTATTAATAAGTGGAATGAAATGGTTAGTAAGGGCTTGGTTAGTGGCACCCTCGAGGAATTTATGAATTATATAGAGCAGGTCGTTGATGAGCATTCCCGTAAAAATTCATAAATATTCCCTTCATTAATTAGCACTCGAAGGTAATATGCCAATTAAGGAGGGGGATTACGTATTAATCGTTGGTGATAGTGTTAGATCAGTGGTTAGGATTGTTAAGGGTTCTAGGATCAGTACGATAAGGGGTATCATAAATACTGATGATGTGATAGGCCGTGAATATGGTACAGTGATAAAGACAAACCTGGGTTATAACATGGCCTTATTAAGGCCGTTGATCACGGACATCCTCCTAGAAAAGGCCAATAGGATCACTCAAGTAATATACCCCAAGGATGCTGCTCAAATAATAATTAATACCGGCATAGGCCCTGGCAGCAGGGTTGCAGAGGCAGGTGTTGGTAGTGGATTCATGACCGCAATGCTTGCCTATTATGTGAAACCTAACGGTAAGATTTACGGATATGACAAGAGGGAAGACTCAATAAGTGTTGCGAGGAAGAACCTTGAAATGCTTGGCCTTATTGACTGGGTTGAGTTACGCTTAAGGGATGTAACTAATGATGGATTCCTCGAGAGGGATTTAGATGCCGTGGTTCTAGACATGGGTGATCCGTGGAATGCAATACCCAAGGCAACAGAGGCCCTAAGATCAGATGGAGTTCTAGTCGTGTACGTACCCACAGTGAATCAAGTGCTTAAGGTTCTCAATGCAATGAACAAAATTAACTATGTCGATATTAGAATGTTTGATGTAATGGTTAGGGAATGGAAGACCGAACCCACTGAAGTTAGGCCACAGACGTGGATAAACGCTCACACCGGTTACTTAATAATTGGTAGAAGGACAATCATGCCGGTAACTCAACCGGCCAAGTAATTTCTTCATTATTATGTAAACAATTTCGTAGTACCAAGGTAGCGCAAGTACAAGCTCAACATTGGCAATCCCTAATAACCAACCTGCAATCACGTCCAACGGCCAGTGAACACCGACGTAAATCCTACCATAGGAAACAAGCAGTGCCTCCGCGGTTAGGGGTAACGATATGTACCAAGGCAATGTCATTATCGCCGAGTACGCCCCAGTGCTAACGATCAATGCGTGGCCTGATGGGTATGAGGAGTCTGGCTGCTCATGAATCAATGGCACTATATGCAGTACTAGAAATGGCCTTGGCTCGTATAGTACGTGCTTCATTAATTCACCGAGTATTAGGCTTATCATGAAGGCCGAAACCATGAGAACACTGACCCTCCTGTACCTACCGCCGGAGTACCAGAGTATCAGGGCCACAGGTATCCAGAAGAACGCCCTACCATAATCATCGATGCTAATCACCGTTAGTAACGGCGTTAATTGAGGTAACTTATTATTAAAAATTGCGAAGAATAAGTAGGTATTTAGTGAGGTGCCCTCTCCACTTGTAACTACATAGATCGTTAATAGGATATAGAGCAGGTATAGCATTAGTGCGATGTAGAGGTGTTTACGCTCAACCCTAAAATTCATTAAACACGCCGTAAACGCCAAATCTTATTAGTATTACTCTCAGCATAATTACCCAGGGCATAAGGTTTAATTTCACTTAATCCTCCATAAACCGTCGATAATGCCCGTCAGGATAGCTGTTGTTGATAAGGACCTATGCCAACCAAGGAAGTGCAGCCAAGAGTGCATTAGGTTCTGCCCAATAGTTAGGGGTGGTAAGAGGGCAATATACATGGATGAGCAGTTGGGTCATCCTGTCATAACAGACCTATGTACAGCCTGCGGTATATGCATTAGGAAATGCCCCTTTGAGGCAATAACCATTGTTAACCTACCAAGTGAATTAGGCGAGGACTGCGTTCATCAGTATGGCCCCAGTGGCTTCAAGCTCTTTAGACTACCCATGCCCAAGTTGGGGAGGGTGCTTGGAATAATTGGCCAGAATGCCATGGGTAAGACAACAATAGCCAAGATACTTGCTGGCGAATTAATGCCGAATCTATGCACTAATGCGCAGACTTCCGTGGATGATGTCATAAGGTTTTTCAGGGGCACGGAGTTACAACCCTACTTATCAAGGCTCTATAAGGGTGAGATTAAGGTTGTTCATAAGCCTCAATATATCGAGTTAATACCCATGTATGTTAAAGGTACGGTTAAGGACGTGTTAATGAAGATAAGCAGTGATGAGGGTAATGTCATGAAGATTGCAGAAAAACTAAATCTGATGTACCTGCTTGATAGAGATGTTAGTAAGTTAAGTGGTGGTGAACTTCAGAGACTCGCTATTGCTGCGGCATTACTTAGGAATTCGGATACGTACATATTCGATGAACCAACAACGCACCTAGACATTGTTGAAAGACTAAGAGTTGCTGAGGCAATTAAGGACACTGCTAGTGGTAATAAGTACGTGATCGTTATAGACCACGATTTAGCCGTGCTTGATTACCTAGCCGATCAAGTGGTTATTCTTTACGGTAAGCCTGGCGCATATGGCGTAGTGTCCCACATGAGGGGCGCCAGGGAGGGTATTAACGAATACCTTAATGGTTACTTAACAAGTGAGAATATGCTAATTAGGAGAGAACCCATTAAGTTTAGGGTTAAACCAGCACCAAGGCCTATTCAAAGAGAGCACATATTACTTGAGTGGACTGACTTAACGAAGAAGCTTAGTGATTTTGAGCTTGAGGTTAAGGCTGGAGTCATACATAGGGGTGAGGTCATTGGCGTGCTAGGCCCTAATGGTATTGGTAAGACCACATTTGCTAGACTCCTTGTTAATGAGATAGAGCCTGATTCCGGCGTTGTGATTCCTCATGGTGAGGTCAGGATTAGTTATAAGCCTCAGTACGTTAGGGATTTAGCCGTTAAGTATGGTGATAAGACAGTTAGGGAGTACTTAGCCATGATAGCAGGTAATGACTTTAGCTCAAGGATTATCTGGCCTGACCTGGCTAATGGATTATCATTAACTCCATTAATGGATAGGGAGTTATCAAGCCTAAGTGGTGGTGAGCTTCAAAGAGTCGTTGTAGCCGGGTCATTACTTAAGGATGCGGAGGTTTACCTGCTTGATGAGCCAATGGCTTACCTGGATATTGAGCAAAGAGTTAGGGTTGCGTCAGTAATTAGGAGGATAATTGAGGAGAGAGATGTGGTTGCTCTGGTGATTGAGCATGACATAACAATGATTGATTATTTAAGTACCTCGGTCATGATATTCCTCGGAGAACCAGGTAAGCATGGTATTGCAGAACCACCAACAGACCTAAGAACTGGTATGAATGAGTTTCTGAGGAGTCAGGATGTGACGTTTAGGAGAGAACCACAGGTAGGTAGGCCGAGAATAAACAAGAGGTACTCATACCTAGACCGCCTACAGAGGGAACTCGGTGAGTATTATTACTATATGAGCACTGAGGAAAGTGAAGAGACAGGTAATCAATGACCTAGTTAGAGCTTAATAATAAGGATGTATAGTGACTCTGCTGTGGTTTCTATTGGTGTTGTTGGTTTGGGTCCTATGGGTCGTGCAATTGCCTACTACTTAGTTAGGCATACGGGTCATGTTGTTAATGGTTATGATGCAAGTGATGATGCAATCAATGAGGCTAGGAGGATTGGACTTAATAATGCTGTTAAGGCTGATGTTAGGGGCGATGAAACCCTTAAACGTATTGCCAGTGAGAATGACGTAATTATTAGTGCAGTCCCACAATCAATCGCTGATCAAGTAGTCCTTAGGATCCATGAGTTAGGTAAACCAGTGATTGACCTAATATTCATGTGGAAGTACGATGAGGAATTAGCTCGTAGGTTAAGCAATGGATCGATCATCATACCGGCCATGGGCTGGGCACCTGGGCTAACGAACCTACTGGCTATGGCTGCGGCTAGTGAACTTGAGGTTATTGAGGAAGTCGGCATACATGTTGGTGGTAACCCAGTCAGTCCAAAACCACCGCTTTACTACGAATCACTCTTCTCACTTGAGAGTACTATTGATGAATATGTTAGGCCCGCAACAATTATTAGGGATGGTAAGGTGGTTAATGTCGAACCCCTTACCGAAATATTCCCATTCCAGACATGGCTCGTTAACGGTGATTTTGCCGAGTTCTATACTGATGGTCTAAGCACGTTATTAGTCACATTACCTAGGCACTTCAGGACTTTGAAAAACGCTTATGAGAGAACTATTAGGTGGAGGAGGCATTTGGAGGTTATGAGCGTTCTTAAGGATCTTGGACTTTTGAATGATATTGAGACTGCTAAGTACGTACTCTCCAAGTCATTGAAGACTGGCACTAATGACTTCTCAATAACGGTTGTTGAGGCTAGGGGTAAGATTGGTGGTGAAACTGCAATTGTTAGGTTCGAGGGTGTTGATTATGCCCAGGGTGACTTCACATCAATGGCTAGGCTAACTGGCTTCACAGCAGCCATCGTGGCAGATTTAGCAGCTAGGGGCGAAATAAAGGGTGAGGGACTAACACCGATCGAGGAGACATACATGAGGAATAAGGCCATACTAAACCAGGTAATAAATGAGCTTAAGAAGGAAGGAATAAAAATATACAAAACAAAGACAATAATAGGATAGCAAGGTTAATAAGGGCTGCTATTTTCCCTTAATTGAAAAATGGTTAATTGGGCTAAATTAACGATACCACCATTAATGACAGGCATAGGCTATGCAATGATTGAGACAATGATACTACCAGAGCTCGTATACGCATTTCACCACGACCCATCAAACTCCTGGTACCTAGCCCTTGTTCATTACCACCCATGGTTGGGCATGTGGCTTTATAGGATTGGTGTGGCCATTGTACTTGCAATACCCTGGATAGCCTTTGGTGATTTCTGGCAGTGGTTATTCGCTGCGGATGTGGCTGTGTGGAGCGAGGATGCGATGTTCTGGCTCTTTAGTGGTCATATACCGCATTCATGGGGCTATATTAAGAACCTGCACATCTTTACGTATCCAACAATACCAATACATGGTGGATTACCACTTTATTACATACCAGCTGCAATAGTACTGTACATAAGTATAGTAAAGATAATGGAGGCAGAGAGGTTACGGAAAACCTAACCTAATGCCGTAATAATTCATCTCTCCTATTATTAATGGTCTCGGCAGGTTCAATATTCACTATCTCAATCTCATCAAGAGGCTTAACGCCGTAGGCCTCCCTAACCTCCCTAGGAATAGTAAACTGCCTAGAAGTGGCACGCCTATTCCTCAACAACTTAACTCTACTAATATTGATAATCCTACCCTCATGCCTAATAACCACATTAGCAAATAGGCTTTTCTCAATACCAAGGAGTTTCACGAGATTTGATGGTATCAGGACTTGGTTATTTATATAAACACGGGTCCTGTAGGGAAGCCCATTAACCTTTATCTCCCTATTCATGTCAAAAAATTGCCTTAACAAATCTAGATATAAAACATTCTATCTAGTTAACATAGTTCAAAAACGAAACAAGATCAAAAGAACAATAAAGATCAAGATAATAATAGTGACAAGACAAAAATGCACAAAAGAAACAAAACAACCAAAGAACAAGGAAATTTAACATTAAACCAACTAAAACCAAGGATCCTAAACAAAGCTTAATCTAAAATAACCATAAATTAAATGCTCTATCCTTATTGGGACTAAGTCCTTGTCTGGTCAAACAAATACTAAGGGTCCCAAAAACTTAAAATTCCTATAAATCTACTCTCCGTCGGGCCCGTAGTCTAGCGGTTAGGATGCCCGCCTCACGAGGAAATCCCTGAGAACGCGGGAGATCCCGGGTTCAAATCCCGGCGGGCCCACCAATTACGTTCTTCCCTTTTCATGCACTTGAGAATTTAATATTCTACGTCTCTAACCTCTTGTATGAGTTCTATCCTGTCGTATAACGTTAATGACCCTTAGCCATTAAAAGTGTTATCTTTATTTACTTTAGTTCGTTTATTTAATTGATGACGAATATATACATGGGTCATAACAGTTGTTATGCTATTAATGAGGGTATGTACGTTGTGTCAGGGCCTATGGACTTAGGCAGGATTGCTGCGCATCTACTTCTTCATTTGAGAGACCTCAGGAGGGGGTGGACTTATGACCATGACTGCAATAGGATCACTATGGATAGGGATTTATTTGAGGCTAGGAGTAGGTATTTAGTGAAGATCTGTAGGGATCAAGGTTTAGATGATTGTGATGATGCTGAGATCTTGATTAATGAGGTTATCAGCACATTAAGATTACCCAAGTGGACTGAGGACCTGGCTAGTAAGTACATTGTTAGGGTTAGGTCAATTATTGATTATTCACATTAGTAATTCATTCAAGTCTATAATGGACTTATTCATTAATATACCATCAATTATAGCTAATGCCCTAATGCCATCAGTAATGTCTATGATTGGCCTCTCAATACCCCTTAAAACATTTATTACATGCATTAATTCCTGCCTTAATTGATCAGTACTCTCTATCATGTGCTTTGTTCCATTACGAATAAGTACCTTATTTAATAAGTCAGCCTCATAATACCTATTCCTTAATGTTACATGCATTTTCCTTATCCTAAATTCGTAATCCCAGGATACATGAAGGACATGTATAGAGCCACCGATGCTAAGCATGAGCCATGCCGTACTAATGGGATCACCCCTAAGTACATTACCCAGGACCTTAACCTTATCCTCATTGACCATATTAAGCGCAAGATCTATATCGTGAATTCCAAGGTCAAGAAGCACATTGCCATATGATTGGGGATTACCTCTTAACTTACCAATCCTTATGGTCTCTACGTACATGGGCTTCTCATTACCAATATCATTAATTAAGGCCTTATATACGGGGTTAAACCTCTCAATATAACCCACAAAAACCCTTCTTCCGAGAGCCTTCGACTTACGGTATAAGTCCAATGCCTCACCTAGTTTCTCGGTGATTGGCTTCTCTACCAATAGGTCCATGTAATCCATGAGTTCGTTAGTAACTGTGTAATGAAGCCTTGTTGGTAATGCGATTATACCCAGGTCCGGCTTGCGTGGTATGACTTCATGAAAATCGGTGAATACTAGATCGGCACCTTGATTCTTGGCAATGTCCAGCCTTTGCTTATCAATGTCTACGGCGTATATCTCCGTCACTAGATTCTCCTTCTTCAATTGCGTAAGCACCTTAATGTGGTTCAAGCCCATTGAACCAATACCAACAACAAGAACCTTCACATAATTTTAACTAGGTGCGCCCTAATTAAAATTAATCATCATCTAGGTACTATTTTCTTAACGAACTCGCTCTTCGAAGCTATTAGCAGTGTTGATACTGACTTAGGTACATAAACCGTATTAACATTAACTATCCTGGCAACCTTATTCTTAATGAGGTCATTATTAACATCATCAGCAAAGGCAAGCTCATCCATGTCTCTAAAAACCACGGGCTTATCTAATGACTCGAGATCGGCCCTCGTCACTGTTAATGACGAGACACCACTTATCATAACTACATCCCCAGCCCTAATCATGTTATCAATGGCCTTAGATATATTCTCTAGAGTCGCTATATACCTCCTGAGTGCCTCATTCACTATTTCACCCACTGTCGTACCTGTCTCCTTGGCTAACCTGCTTACCCTGTCATAAATGTCAGTACTTAATCCCCTAATAGTCACAGTCTTTCTCTCACTACTCTCCTCACTATTGCTAGAACTGCTAGACATGTTAATCAAGTATTTCAAATATTACTTAGTATTTAAATCTTTCTTTGAGTTAAAGTAATAAATTGAGAGTTGGTGGTATTGCCGAACAATGCAGTGCAGTGACATTGATATAATTGATAGGGGTGAGATTAAGGAGTACACGTGTGGAAATACTTCATTGGCAAGGCTACTAAGTCTTGGCAATGAGGAGAAGGTACTTAGTATAGACATGATTGCTCCATGGAGTTTACCAATCGATCGATCAATTAAGGTTGGTGATGTGCGGTTGATTTATCGAAAGGAGATCATTAATGGTCTTGAGTGGGAATTCGTAGGCTATGATGATGGATCACGCAGGGAATTAATATCTGTAAGAATATTATTACGGGGGAACATTGAGGATTCAGTTATTAAAGAATTAATAATTAATGCCTTGAATATTTACATGAGGGAATCATGAGGCGATTCATATTAATACTAACGTATGTAAGCAATGATGAGGTTCAGGGATTAGTGAATAGGCATTTAACCGGTTTAGGACTTTCGGTACTACCCAACGTAGTTATTTCCTGGCTGCCTAAACAGGAGGTGGAGAGGAAGTTGTTGAGTGTTAAGGAGAAATTGATCGACATAATAGAGAGAGGCTTTGAGGGTGAATTCGCATATGCAATAATTGAGCTTACTGATGAACAATTTAAGGTGATTAGACCGTTAATAGTGAGGAAACTGGAGAACGATAGCCAAAGGCTAATTTCATGGGGTGAAGCCCTACTTAGGAGAATTAGGTCACAAAGAGGTGAGAAGATTAGGAGGGAATTCTCAAGATTTGATAGGGAGTATAGGCAATTAGTTTCGATACATGAGGTCTTTGATGTTAGTAATGAATTACTAAATAAGGTGATGGAACTAGCTAGGGAATTGAGAATTGAGTATGATAGGAGGAATAAATGATTGATTTAAAGAAATTAATTTTGATTTTTAATTGATTTTAACGAAAGAACTCACATGGTCACAACTTCATAATCCTTACCGCTCTTCCTATTAGCGAAGGCAAAGGCTATAGCTGCAGCACCACCTAATCCCAGCGTGCCTATTAAGGCCTCTACGGTGGTTATTGGGAACCCATCAATTATGGCTAATATATCCGACTTTATTGTTATTACGTCATTTCCATTTATCGTCACCAACTCACTGTATTTCAGGTTACCATACTGGGCAGTCACTAGGTATGTTCCACCTAAGATGTTTGCAAATCCAGTCGTTCCTGTACTACCCGTTGTACCATTGTAGATCGGGCCAGTACCAACTCTATATAGTGATATCTTTGCATGGGATATCGCCTGGTTCCTCGCACCAACAAATAGCACCGTCACGTTATACAGACCTATTGTTATACCAATTGGTTGATTAATTAATGAATTCACATTAACGTAGTAAATGGGCACATTATCATAATACACGGTCGCCATGAATGGTGAAGGCTCATTAATGTTTATGTACGCATTACCACTTGCATCACTAACACTACTTGCTATGAGCGAACCATTCACACTAGCCTCAACCTTAACATTGCTTATTGGGGCATTTAGCGTGTTTGTGAAGTGCATTGTTATTGGTGTCCAATTAACATAGACTGTGTATGTACCAGTCTCACTAACACCAAGAGTTGAAATGGCTATGTATGCCTGGGAACCATCAGGGCTTATTGAGACCAGTCTCTCCGCAGAGCCCCATGGTATTTCTGAATCCACTAAACCAGTGTACACAGTACCGCTTGGTGTGACTATCTTGTACACATGCGCTATTTCGGGTAACTGAACAACAAGTGCTGTCCATAAACCACTGGACACATCGGCATCCGTGACAGTGGCTTCTAAATTACCATTAACCCATTGTCCAACTGGCTTGTATATTATTGGCATGAAAGTCACGACGAGCGGCACATTCAGGTTATCAACGATCTCGAAGTACCTATCATAAACTATGTAAATCCCTATCATCGGCGCAAACCTTATGAACGGTGGCAGTAGGTAGCTAATACCACTGACTTGTATTAAGTCACTGTATAGATAGGCTGGGGAAACCATGTTAGCGACCATCTCGAAGTGACCGGGCTGCTCACCAACAACCAATGGCTGAACAGTGTAAACAGCAACTATGTAACCCAGTAGGTTCCAACCAGGCGGAACACCAAACTCTGAACCAGTTATTTCCAGTGTCTGGCCTGGATTAACAGTGTAGTTTAGGAACTCCGTACCCTTAATTAGCATTGCACTCGGCATTACGTACTCGCTACCATAATTAATCGTTATCTGGTACTGACCAGGTGGTAGCTCATTTGCCGTTAGTTCCACGTACTTCGGCTCAACCTTTATATAATTAGCCAGTGGACTCCAGGCAGAGACTAGTTGTGATAGTGTTGTTCCATTAGGTAACGCCACACCCGCTATTTCGAAGGGCATGTAATTCGGTATTGACAACTCAACCACTTGCTGTGTCACATACTGTATTGTGTTATCAGGAATTGATATATCTAACGTAAATGATGAAGCAGAGGTATTCAGTGCAAGGTATTTCTCATTCACGAATACGTACGTCACCGATACCGTCTCATTCAACGGTTGATTACCGGAGTTGGCTATTGATAGTGTGTTACTCGTTGTATAGGCGCTGATTATTGCACCGACTTCATTCTTACCATACATAACATTGTTACCGCTGATTAGTATGGCTGGCGATGGCGGATTAACATTAACCTTAACATAACTTAATACATAACCTGGGCCAGGAGGTAATGGCGCCTGTATCGTCATTGACTGGCCAGGCGCGAGGGTCACAGTTCTCGTTGTGTTTATGTAGTCTATGTACTCGAGTATTGCGTAGTATGGCTGGTTTATTGTTGACGGAGAGTTGGCATTTGGCGCAACCTGATACTGACTAGCTAGGGCTATTACCGAGATTGTTACTGCCATTACTACCAGGAGTATTGCCAAGTTCCTCCTCATACTGTTCACGAGATCGATTATGAATCAGGTAATATTAAATAAGCAATTAAAATAACTAGTGTAATACCTAGAAACGCGCGATTTTTGCTTGTATGCCTTAAATATATAAACTAGTATTACTAGTAAAGCACTTGTGATGAGCCCTAGACATGCGGATGCGTGACGATATCATTCTATGCTGAGTATATATACTATATACTCATACCCAATCAATATACCACTAACTAATTTATCAAGTTCTAGGAGAAAGGCTTTAAATTAAATATACCTATTCACGATTGATGAGTAACTGCACGACTAGGTTAATACTTGGTAATCATGCGATTGCCCATGGAGCATTGGAGGCTGGAGTAGCGGTTGCTGCTGGCTATCCAGGTACACCATCAAGTGAAATAATTGAGTACCTAATTGATTATGGTAAGGAGTTCGGAATCTACGCTGAGTGGAGTAGTAATGAGAAGGTTGCCTTTGAGGTGGCCTATGGCGCAGCTCTCTCTGGCGCTAGGTCAATGACAACAATGAAGCACGTGGGACTTAACGTAGCCATGGACCCACTAATGTCAAGTGCCTATACAGGCGTTAAGGGCGGATTTGTTATAGTCACGGCTGACGATCCAAACATGTGGAGTAGTCAGAACGAACAAGACAATAGGTGGGTTGGTCTCCATGCCTATATCCCTGTCTTTGAGCCTTATGATCCGCAGAGCGCCAAGGACTTCATAAGGCTTGCCATTGAATTTAGTGAGAAGTATGGTCATCCAGTAATGATGAGGACAGTCACCAGGGTATCCCATGTAAGGGGCCCAGTAACAATATGTACACCAGAGGTTCCTAAATACGCAAGGGAGTACGTTAAGGATCCAAGAAGACACGCACTAATACCTGCGCATGCCCGTTCACTTAAGGAGGATCTACTAAGGAGGTGGAGTAATATTGAGAGAGGTGTTAATGAATTGCCACATACCTACATTAATGATGGTAAAACCCTCATAATAACCAGTGGTGTAGCCTTTACATACGCATTAGAGACCGTTAAGAATTACGGCATAAGGGCAAGCATATTAAATGTGGCGACTCCTGTCCCATTACCCAGAAAGGTCATTACTGATGCTGTTACTAGGACTGATAAGGTTATTGTTATTGAGGAGGGAGATCCAGTAATTGAGTATCAATTAAAGGCCCTACTTTATGATGAGGGCATTAGGGTGCCAATACTTGGTAAGGCTGAGAACATCTTTAACAGGGTTGGTGAATTAACAATTAATTCCGTAATGAGCGGATTATCAAAGGCCCTCGATATTGAAAACCCACTTACATCAATAAAGACTGTTAAGGTTGATTACACACCACCGTCAAGACCACCAGTCTTCTGCCCAGGATGCCCGCACGCAGCATCATTCTATGAATTAAAGGTTGCCACGGCAAAGTCAGGCGTTAAACCCATATTTAGTGGTGATATTGGTTGCTATAGCTTAGGTATTAATAACCCATTCAATGAACAGGATTTACTAACGAACATGGGTAGTTCCCTAGGTCTAGGCATGGGTCTCTATCACGGTACTAATGGTAGGACCATGGTAATATCAATAATTGGAGACTCAACATTCTTCCACACAGGCCTACCCGCCCTAGTTAACGCGGTCTATAACAAGACACCAATGCTGATACTGATCCTCGATAATAGGGTTACAGCAATGACGGGTGGTCAACCAAATCCCACAAGTGCAATTAACATTGAGGACGTTGCCAAGGCAGTAGGTGTGGATTATGCGAGGACCATAGATCCATTTGATAGTAAGAGGGCTCAGGAAGTTCTGATGGAGGCCATGAACGTGGTTAAGAAGGGTGGTGTTGCAGTCGTGGTAATGAAGAGAGGCTGCGCGCTAGAGGCCGCCAGGTTATTTAGAAATTACGTGACGCGTTACTACGTGAACCCAGACGCCTGCAGGGCCTGTGGAATATGCTATAACCTAATTGCATGCCCAGCAATTGTGCCCCTTGAAAATAGGAAGGCTTGGATTGACCCCAACATGTGCGTTGGATGCTCAGTATGCGCCCAGGTTTGTCCATACGATGCTATTAAGCCGGAGGGCAATGTTAAGGATTGGCTAAGGAAGTGGGCTGAAATGTGAGGTGGTGATTATGAGACTTAACATATACCTAGCTGGGGTCGGAGGTCAGGGGTTAGTGACCTTCGCGACAATACTTGGCGATGCAGCAATAAGGGCTGGTTACAAGGCATTGGTTGCAGAAACTCACGGCCTCAGTCAAAGGGGTGGTTCCATAGATGTTCATGTTAGGATAGGGGACGTGGATGCGCCACTAATACCTAAGGGAGGCGCTGATATTATTGTCGCGTTCGAAATACTCGAAGCATTCAGAGCCCTTGACTATGCTAATGAAAATACAATATTTATAGTAAATAGGAGGTTAATAAGGCCAACAGCAACGAAACAGAAAATACCAAGTATAGAGGATCTAGAGAGCATGTTGAAAGGGAGTATTAAGAATATTTACATTGTGAATGCCTACAACGATGCCATTAGACTGGGTAATGTAATCTACGAAAACACGGTAATACTGGGCGCCCTATACTCAATAATGAAACTAAGCAATTACATACCACAAAACATAATTGAGGAATCAATTAGAACAAACATTAGGAGAGACACCGATAAAAACCTGAAGGCCTTCGCACAGGGCCTAAAATACGGCAGCAATAACAATAATAAGCAATGATTTTAGAATGCTATAGGAAGTGCAGGAAGTACGAAAAGCGCTAGGAGGAATACACAGAGTGCGTAAATAGGTGCATAAGGGAATCCGAAAATAAGAAGAAAAGAGGCAAAAATAAAGGAATTCATAAACGCCTGGCTAAATGCAAAGTATAGGAGGAGGTGAAGATTGTGATTATTAAGGGAGAAAATAGAGAAAATTTTTACATTTTTATTTGTAACATTAAAAACGCCAAAATTACTTCTCCCTAACTATCCTTAAATCAACACCTATTGTCTCGGGACCTATGGCCACCGCAGCGCCATAAATAATACCTGCCAAAATAAGCCAGAAGGCAGCCACAAACCAAATATTTGTACCCTCAATGGCGTGGAAGACACCATACAGTGGTATTGAGTAGAGGGGCATCCAAGCACTAATGAATATGCCGGAGCTATAACCAAAACCAACACCAGAACCGCTCTGTCGGAGCGGTTGTTGGTTGTTTATTTCCGCCCCTGGCTTCATTGCGGCGACTCCCTGGCCCCCTCACCGCGGTTCGCCCACGGGTCTCGGGAACCAAGGACCACCAAGACCTATCCTAAAGGAAAGGGTTTAAAAAACCTTCTGGGGTATATATCCCTAAATGAAGGATACGGGCTTGCCATATTACATTGCTATGAGCATTCCCTTCACGGTCAATGGGGAGGAGGCTAAGTTGATTTGGTATACTGCTTGGTTTTCCAAGTTGTGTGCCCATAGGCTATTAAACGATGTAAAGGGTAATGATGCCCTGCTTGGCTTTTCGCAAGCAAGCTTCCTTAAGTATGCCCGTGAGAGGTGCTATGAGCTTCTACCAAATAGGAGGTACATAGATGGGGTGGCAACTCTGGTGCACTCAACACTTAGGAGTGCTAGGAAGCTAGGGATGAACATAAAAGGACATAGAACTAAGGCAGTGGTTATTATTCCAGAGTGAGGCGGAGAGCGAGAAGAGGGGGAATTTGAACATAAGGCTGTTATCAGTAAATAGGGCTGAGGTGCTGGTGCTGAATTATGATGGGGCTTCAAAAAGGATAGACATAGGGCTGAGGACGCCTAAGGGCTATGTGGAACTGTTGAAGGCGCTCATAGAGAGGGCAGGCAAGTATGAAGTGGGCTACCCAGCTAGGGTAGTGGTTAGGGGATACAACTTCCGCCCCGGCAACACGCACCTGTACTGTGGTCTGCAGATCATGGTGCCGTATAGCCTATACCTCGATGTTATGAGGAGGTATAGTGAGCCTAGGGGGAATCTGATTGGTGGTGTTGATGTAAATACTGATAGGTTGAACCTAGCCATAGTGGATGAGGGTGGTAGGTTGAGGGATGTGAAGACGTTTTGGTTCAGGGAGGTAACGACTAGAGGGTTTAAAGGGGTGGTTGCATGGACGAAAATACACCAGGCAATACATGGGCTGTTAAATTATGCCTATCACCATGGTGTTTCAGCAATATCCTTGGAGAATCCCAGGACCATTGGTTATCTTAGATATTACTGGGTGAGGAATGATGGCGATAGAGGCTCGAGAAACTACAACTATAGGGTAAGCATTTTCAGGAGCAGGGCAATAGAGGTGATATCCTACAAGGCACCACTTTATGCCATGAGAACCATCTATGTAAACCCCAAAGGAACAACGAACTCGCAACAACATGATGAGGTAATGAGGAAATACGGCCTGGATAGGCACACAGCCTCAGCATACCTAATAGCACTAAGGGGGATAAACAAACAAAGAAAATAAAAACAAACAAAACAAAAAGACACTTGTCAACACAAAAAAGAAAACAGCCCTCCACCTAGGTGCGGAGTACTCCATGGCGAATGGATGACCAGCAGCGTACTCGCCACCAACGAATATACCGAGTATGAACCTAATGGCAGCATATATCCAGAAGGCAACCCAACCAATCTGGGCATAGGTCGGTATTGCGGCAGTGACGGCACTCATTATTCCATAACCAAGAATAGTAATCATCAACGTATCCCTCCTACCAATTTTGTCGGCAAAATTACCAAAAATAGCACTACCCACAGGCCTCGCGATCATTGTAAAAGCATAACCAAGCAACGTCAAGAAATAACCAACAACAGACTTAGACAGGGTTGGAGGCATGAGCACCGCGGCCAATATAGTAGTCATTGCCGTAACAAAGGTCAAGTCATACGCATCCAAGAAGAAACCAACGAATTGTGA